>CAYXYA010000378.1:0-2437 GCA_964469185.1 uncultured bacterium
GAACTGCTTGCAGGGTTGAACCCCTTCAAAACCAGTGACGGAGCCACCATTTTTCAAACAACACCTTGCCCCAATGCCAGTGGTAACCGGGCCTTCGCATCTTTACCCGTGGCTCGGGCGCGGCGTAAAAATTACCACCGGCGAAACCGGCGCGGTTTCCACCCATTTCTAAGAAGCAGTAGCCCTGTCCATTGAAAGTATGAGAGGGTTGACTTCCCTCAAGCTCGGAGGCAATATTCTTGGCCACAGCCTCGGCTTCATAATGAGCAAAGACTCCGGCCTTTGGGAGCGGTTTGCCGATTGGAAGCATGATCGTGGTGATGTCCCCTATGGCGTAGACCCCCTCGTACCGCGTTTTGAGGGTACGGGCGTCCACCGGGATCCATCCGGACTCGCTCAGCAGCCCTGAATCTTTCACCACAAGGGGGGCTCGGTGGGGTGGAATGGCGATGAGTAGATCGTACGGCACCAGCTGGTTGTTGTCAAAGGCCACCTCCTTACCCTTTGCGTTAATAGAAGTAACTTTCATTTGGGGATGAAATCTAATTCCCTGCTTTTCCACCATCTGTTTGACGGCGTTGCCGGTGGCCAGCCCGGCCACAGGCATGGGAAGCGGCTCTGGTGTGTAGATAGAAAAATCCACCTTCTCTCTAAAGCACTGTTTCCTGAAATAATTCGAAAGAAGCAGCGCGGCCTCATAAGGCGCGGCGGGTCATTTTAACGGTGTGGCCGCGACCAACAGGACTACCCGGCCTCCCGAAAATTCCTGGACCGCCTCCCATAATTTTTCTGCGCCGGACGGTTCGTAGAAGATATTCGCTCCCTCCCGTAAACCTGGAACGGCCTCGGAAGCAAGCTCAGCGCCCAAGCTGATGATAAGGTAATCGCCCGTCAGGGTTCGATCACCTGCCACAACCGTGCGTGCTGCCGGATCGATCTTGGTGATATCCGCATGGATTACTTCGATCCCTTTCCGTTGGAGAAGATCCAAGGGACGATTGATCTGCTCAAGCTTCCTTCTGCCCACAATCAGCCACAAGAGAGAAGGAGAGAAGACATACTCCCGCTTCCGATCCACCAGGATTACCCGGTGATCACGGGCAATGTGCTTTCGCAGCACATTGGCGGCGACATGCCCCCCGATCCCGCCGCCTAAGATGAGAATCGTTTTACCGGCCATGGTCATCACTCCTTTCTTCCGAGTAGTGAAAAAACATGATTTAGAGCCGTCAAGTGAATCTTGACCTGCTTTTCAAAAGGAAGACATCCTGGTGATTCAAAGATCAGACAACGAGGGGTTCCGAATCTGTATAAGTAAAGCGCCATCGGCCAGCCGGTTTTTCGACGAGACCAGTTTGTCGGCATCACCATCCCTTTACAATTAATCCTCCCCTCAATCTTCGGCCGTCGGTCAATGGGAGCCATTTCACGAATCGCCGAAATGATGGATGGGCTTAATCGAGGCGTCTTGCCCCGCTTTGCCTCATAGAGATAAAATCCGTTTGCCTCGCCGTCATCGTGGCAGCAGATAAAAAGGTCATATCGGTGTTTCGTCACGGCCCGGCGCGCCAATGAAACCTCCCGGGGCGGATGGCTCTGATGGAATTGACGGTTGAGGTCAACCCCATCCCCGTTTTCACGCATTCCGCGATCGTATCCAACCGGATTAAGGCAGGGAAAAACAGACAGTAAAATTCCCTGAAGGTCCGGCTTGCTTTCAAGAAACCGAACAACAGCCTCCACGCCCGCGGGCTCATCACCATGAATACCGGCAGCCAGGCAGATCCTACATGAAGCTTCACCCCCGGCTCTCCCCCGTGAAAGAGCCAGATAGAAAGGATAATCCGAGAAAGACGACCCTACACGGCCAAGGCATTTAAGTTTTATTCCACTCATATGAGCAAGGCGATTAACCAGATCGCGGTAACGTCCCATCTGTTTCTGTTTTAAAATGTGAGGACCTGCTTGCTTTCCTTCGTCCATCGGGCAAGATCGCTCATCCCTCCGATCTCAACCTCTTTGATCAGATCTTCGCTCTTAAGTCCCCGTGCCCGGCAGCAGGTGGCGCAGGCTTTTACCTCGGCCCCCTTTTCTATGAGTTGCCCCAGCATCTTATCGAGGTGATAATACCCCGCTGGAACTTCCTGCCCCGCCTTGGCCATTCCCACGGCATCCCCCAACAGGAAAACATTCACACGAGTGTCCAGGGCGAAAAGTGCCTGGGCCAGGCGCAGCGCATTCCAGGCCTTCTCGGTCCCGTAGGGCGGGTCCTGAATAATCAAAGTAACAGTCTCCATAGATCTATTTCCTTTCTGCTCTCACGGCAATGAACGCTCCCGTACCGGGCAGGAACTTTTTGACCGCCATTTCAAAGAAGCGATGGCTTTTCAAAAAAGTCCGAAAAGGAACCGGTGGGAAGTAAAGGAGGGTGCGTATG
>CAYXYA010000379.1:0-2429 GCA_964469185.1 uncultured bacterium
TCGCCACCAGCCCCACTTGCACCATCCGGGGAGCGCCCCAGCGTTTGAGGATCTGGGGCGCGTAGATGAAGATCAGGATTTCCAACGGGATCGCGAAGGCCCAAGCCATTCCAATGAACTCCAGGGGAGTACCGATAGCTTTGAAATAGAGCGAGAGAAAAGGCCAAACACAGGCATCCGCTAGGCTCGCCAAAAAAAGACAACCGAGACACAAAATAAAAGGCTTGTTCCCTCCTAACTGTCTGATGCCTTTGATGAGATGAAATCCCGATTCCTTTTCATGCAATTCGCCCAACTTGACGTCCTCCAAAAAAAGACAAAGCAGGGCGACGATCGCGAAAAACGCGGCGACAAAAAAATACATAGCCTTGAGACCCATCCAAACCCAAAGGTACCCGTTCCACAAACAGACAAAACAAAAACTATAGGTTCCCCATATCCGAAAATGCGCGTAAAAACCCCGATTCGACGCTCCCAGATGATGGAAGGTGTAGCTGTCCAAGAGAGGACCGCCAGGACCCAGGAATAGCGCCCCCAGGCAGGTCAATATAAGGAAGGCCGAAAAAGTTCCGTTAAAAGCGTAACAGAACTCTACCGCGGCCCCGGTCAGGGTCAGAAAAAATAAGGCGAGACCCGTCTTGCGCGTGTGATCGACCAAGGCTCCCCAGAGCGGCTGGGTCAACATCATGGTCAGCGCGGCGAACGATCCCAAGAAACCGATTTGAACGCCTTTTAAACCGCAGCTTTCAAAATAAATGACCTGATAGCTCAGGCAGGCTCCAGCCATGTTGATCACGAAATAATTCGCTTTGATGACGGAAGAGATGGAAAAACGTGTTTTCAAATGTCGCGGCCTGTCAGCATCATGAAGGCCCCGAAACGGCCCGTCGGTTTGTCGGCGGAAGCTTCCGCGCGGTGGGAATAGAACCAGTCGATATTCTGAACGGTGCAAAGATTGGACCGGATCAAATGGTCCTCGCTCACGCCCGCCTCCAGCAGCTGCCGGGCGTTGGCTTCGGGAATATCGAGCATCCAACGGTCTTTCGCGGAATAAGAGAACATCTCCCCGCCCCAGGAAAAAGCCTTCTCGAACGGTCCCTTCACGTCCGGTCCCACTTCATAACAACAGGCTCCGATGGCCGGTCCCAGGACTACTCGTACATCCCGGGGTCTGGATCCAAAAGCCTCGCCCATCGCCCTCAAAGTTTTCACAGCGACTTGAGCGGCCGTTCCCCGCCAGCCCGCGTGGGCCAAGCCGATGGCCTTGTGGGCCGGGTCGTAAAAAAGAACCGGCAGGCAATCCGCCACCATGATGAAGAGGGGGACATTGGGAACATCCGTGATCAATCCGTCGCCCTCGCCGAGGGAGTCGCCCTTCGCGGGACGGTTCGCCGCGGTCAATTGGAACACTTTATCGCTATGAACTTGAGTCAGGAACACCGCTTGGTTCAGGTCCATCCCGAGCGACAGGGACAGCAGGCGGCGGTTCTCCTCGACGCGGAGGGATTCATCCGCTGTTTTGTAACTGATGTTGAGGGACGTCTGGTTCCCGACACTCACACCCCCTACCCGTGTGGAAATGGCGTGCTTGACCAGCGAGGGATCCGCTAAGCGGGGAAAAGAAAGGGCGATGATGCCACCCTTTTTCGTTTGAACGACATCATCTCCGAGCCTGTTCAGTGCCAAGACCGCCCTCCACCGTGTCGCGATAGCCCAATATACCGTCGACGATCGCCTTGGCGATCTTATCCTGCCAGAGAGGGTCTTTGAGTTTCGCTTCTTCTTTTTGATTACTGATGAAAGCCGTCTCGATCAATATCGACGGCATGTCCACCCGCGCCAGGACGTAAAAGGGCGCCTGCTGGATACGGCGGATATGCTGTCCCAAGCGGCGCTGGAGCAATTCGGTCACCTTGGTCGCCAGGAAGAAACTGCGGTCCTTATATCCCCTGTGGTGAAGGTCGTTCAGGATGAAATCGGTGTAATCCTTGCCGCCGTTCTCAAGTCGCGCGTACTGGGCCGCGTAGCTGTTGGACGCTTTGGAGCTGTAAACATAGGTCTCGGTTCCCCGGGCGTTCGAGCGGGGGTTGGAATTGCAGTGGATGGAAACGAAAAGGTCGGCGCCGCGTTTGTTGGCGAAGGTCGTGCGCCCTTTGAGGGTCACGAAGTAATCTGCGTTGCGGGTCATGAGGACTTCCAGGTCGCGCTGTTTCTTCAAGAGCATTACGACTTTCGTGGCGATCGTCAAAGTGGCCTGTTTCTCGTTATACCGGCGGTCATAACCCCTGGCGCCGATGTCCTTGCCCCCATGGCCAGCGTCGATCACGATGCGGCGTAAACGGTAGATCTGTTTCGACGACGGAGGAGGCTCATTCACACGGCGCTGTTCACGAACTTTCTTAGTTCCCTCCCTGGCCTCGGAGGGCACC
>CAYXYA010000380.1:0-539 GCA_964469185.1 uncultured bacterium
CGAATGACTTGGCGATAGCCCTGGGTTATGGACAAACTTTTGGAAAAAACTGCGCTCTAGGGATCGGCGGTAAATATATCTCAAGTCAACTGCTCACTTATTCGGCTACCGGCGCGGCGGCCGACGTTGGGCTCCTGCTTTACACCGACAGCAAGGATCTGACTTTGGGTCTGTCAGTCCAGAACATCGGTCAGATCTCGAGTTTCTCCCAATATTCGTCCAAAGAAGACTTGCCCTTGATCTACAGGGCGGGTTTGGTCTATCGGTATCAACCTCAGAAACCCACCAATTTTTTATTGGGTGCTGATGTCGAGAATCCTTTCAACGGCAATCCGATCGTTCACGCGGGCGGGGAAGGTTGGTTGGGGATCGACAATTTTTCCGTGGCTTTCCGCGCCGGCTATAGTTTCAACCCCTTGAACCAGGATCTGGGGAGCGGCGCGGGCGCCGCGATGGGAGCCGGGGTCCGGTTCTCGGGATTTGAATTGAATTATGCCCTCGTTCCCTTTGGGATATTAGGGGATACCCACCGGGCGTCC
>CAYXYA010000380.1:549-2423 GCA_964469185.1 uncultured bacterium
AGAACCCACGAGGCCTGCGGCCACACCCCCGCCGCAAAAGATCACCGCGCTCGATATCAAGCCTCAGATCGCGGATTATAAAACTGGGACTTTGAAACAAGCGACTTTTGATCTGAAGACCCAAGCCCGGACCGACATCAAGAATTGGACACTCGAAATTACGGACAAACAGGGAAATGTCCTTCGGTCCTATACAGGAAAGGGTGTGCCTCCCAAACAGCTTGCCTGGGACGGTATGGACAGTAACGGCAATGTCGTCAGCGGAGGCGCTTTCACGAATTATAACTTCCGAACGGTGGATGCCAAGGGTCAACAGGTCGTGGTAAGCGATCCCGTTTTCAAGGCTTCTCAAGTTCCGGAATGGGAATACAGACTTTTGGCCGCGGCTGAGCAGCGGGTTTTCGTGGCGCCCTCCATTTCGGAAACCGTCAAGGCTTCTGACCTGGTGTCGGGTGTCGTGAAGGTTCCCGGTATTTCCTTTGGGAATAAAAGCTACGGCTTGAATTCGGCTTATTTCAATTATCTTGACGAAGTCGCGAAGATCATCCGGAAGTACCCGAATTCCCGCGTTTACATCGAGGGGCACGCTTATGACGAGGGAACCGAAGCGGAAGTCCTGCTTTTGTCGCAGAATCGGGCGGATTCGGTCCTGAGTTATTTGGTAGAAAAAGGAAAAGTTTCCCCGGATAATCTTTATTCACGCGGTCACGGAGCGTCCGTGCCGTTGGATACAAGCGACACGGAAGACGCCCGTGTCAAGAACCGGCGAGTTGATGTCGTTATTTTGACTAAGTAACCGTCAGGGAAAGGTTCTAAAAAGTGTTCAAATCCACATGTTCTCGTTTAACCGCCATAACTATCGCGTGCCTCGCCATTTTGCTCGGTTTGATCGGCTATCAGTTCTTGAGCGGCTCTTTCGAATCGGCTGTCGCGCTCGATCAAGCCGGAAAAAGCGCCCAAGCCATCAAAGCTTATCAAAGTTACTTGAACCGCCATTCTTCCACTTCCCAGGCGCCCCTGATTTATTACCGTATCGCGAAGAATTATGAGGCTCTATCGGATCATGACAACGCTTTGAATTGGTACCGCAAGATGATGATTAATTATCCCCGGTCTGAGCAGGCGTCCTACGCCCTTTTGGATATCACCACTATCTACCGCGATAAGCTCAAGGACCCGGCTAAGGCGATAGAGTATGGCCAGGAAGCTTTCGCCCGTTATATGGACAACAACCAGCTTCGCGACGCTGTTCAAGCGTTAATCGAAAATCTATATCAAGCGGCTTTAGTGTCTTTCGCGAGGAAAGATTACAAAACGACTATGTATATCGCGGAGAATATTTTCCAACAGTATCCAGCTTCCTTATTTTCTGCCGAAACTCATTCCAAGGTCGAAGCCTTGATCGATAGGGCCCGCCGCGCGGGCGGTATCGCGGACGCGAGCGTTGATTCGATTACGTTGAAAGATGAGATCCCCTTTGATAAGAGCTATGGATCGGATTTTGCCCCGCGGAACCAGGATGACAAGATGATGCCATCGCCCGACGGAAAAAACTTGGTGAGCCGAAAAAGGAACTCCGATGGTAATTATTATCTCTCGATAGCCAAGGTCCCTCAAAAAGGAAAGAAGCCTTCTTTCAAACGTCTTGAGGGCACTTTGGGCGCCGGAAAACCTGATTGGTCGCCGGATGGGCAAGAACTGGTTTATTACCGGACCGTGAAAAAGCTCAGAAAGTTGGAAAAAATAAACATCAAAACCAAGAGCACTCAAAGTCTTTTTTCCACTACAAGCGCGAATCTGGGTATCTATCCGGCTTACCATCCAGCGGGAAACAAGATCGCCTATGTCTATGAAGGTTGGGTTTGTTTGATCAA
>CAYXYA010000381.1:0-2420 GCA_964469185.1 uncultured bacterium
TTCCCAGGCCGAAAGTCAGCCCCACTCCCCACGGTGATAGGCTTTCTCCCGTAGGGACGAGGGCCAAAAGCACCATCCCTCCCAGAAAAAAGACGACTGCCATCCAGCGGATAGCGCTCGGCAGATAGGGTTTGGAAGAGTAGATCCCTAATCCGAAAATAAAAGACCAAAGGCCCGGCAGGAAGGGGATGAAGGCCTCGTTCATTTTGACGGTGGAGTATGTGAGGAAAGCGCCGACCAGAAGGGAGGGGATAAATTGCCCAACCGCTTGACGGGTTCTTTGACGTTCCAAACGGCTTTCGTGAACCGCAAAGTGGAACAAGATCGAGCCGAGTGGAAGCGAAACGTTGACTGTCGCGACCGCTACCCAGTAATAAACGAATGATAACGGACGCGCGGGGGATACGAACTGGGGTTGAAAATAGGCCGCCAATAGGGCCAAGAGGCCGACCGCCGCCGTTAAAACCGACCGATAACCCCGGTACACTTCGGACCGAGTGACGTGATGGTGGATCTCTTCTAATTGCTCAAGGGCTTCGTGGATTTCCATGAAAAGGAAAATACCACTTATACTTTGTATTGTAAAGTACTTTTTAGTATTTATTTTTTGAATGAAAAGGGGCTTTTAAAAACATGTTCGGTCTTTGTCGGTTCTGGCGGATAATAACGCCGCGAAGCAAACAAGAAGTCATGTTCAAGTCGGTCAATATAGGGAGGCGATAATGAGCAGAAGATATCCGTCCCGTGGTAGAGACTATACGCCGTCGGTCGGAGCCGATACCGATGTGGCCCGCCTGGGCCGGGGCCCCAAGCCCTTTCACGAAAGGACCGCCGTTGAGGACCGAAATTCCGCGAACTGGAACCAGATCGCCCATGATTACCATTACCGCCAATTGATCGAAAAAAAGATCCTTTTTATCGTCCCCGTCTGCGTTTTCTTCGTCGCCTACTATTTTGCTTTGCCGATCCTGGTAGGTTTTTACCCCGAGATGATGACCCAGCCGATTTGGGGAAAAGTGAACGCGGCCTATCTCTTCGCGCTCTCCCAATTTTTCATGGCCTGGGGTTTGGCGGGACTTTATGTTTATGCCGCGAATCGCTTTGACATCCGGGTGGAGAAGATCCTCGATAACCAAAGAAGAGGAGGTCGTTCATGATCTCGACTTCCCTCATCATGTTCTTGGTCTTCGTGGCGGTGACACTCGTTATTACATGGTGGGCCGCGCGTAAGTCACAAGGTTCCGCCGGTTATTTTGCCGCGGGACGCCGCATCACCGGCTGGCAAAGCGGGATCGCGGTGGCCGGCGACTATATGAGCGCCGCTTCCTTCTTGGGTATCGCGGGCTTGATCGCCTACAACGGTTACGACGGATTCATGTACTCGGTGGGCTGGCTGGTGGCCTACCTTACGGTTCTTTATGTGGTGGCCGAGCCTTTGCGTAACGCGGGCAAGTACACTATGGCGGACGTATTAGCTTACCGCTTGAAGGCTAGGCCGGTCAGGGCCATGGCAGCTCTCAGCACCCTGACAGTTTCCACTTTTTACATGATCGCCCAGATGGTCGGAGCGGGAATATTGGTAGCCACTTTGTTAAAAGGGTCGGGGATCAGTTTTCACGTCGCGGTCATTGGTGTAGGTGTCCTCATGATCATCTATGTTGTTTTTGGCGGCATGCTCGCGACCACCTGGGTACAGATCATCAAGGCTCTGCTCTTGATGGCGGGAACCATCCTCTTGAGCGTATTGGTGATGGCTCATTTCGGTTTTAGTTTCTCCAACTTTTTTGACGCCATCACGCAGGTGCGCTATCACGATAAGGGCGTGGAAGTGGTCCAGAACTTCCTTCTGCCCGGATTGAAATACAAAGCCCCATACGGTCCCTGGGATCTTATCTCTCTGGGTATGGCCCTGATCCTGGGAACGGCGGGGTTGCCTCACATCTTGGTCCGCTTCTATACCGTGCCGGACGCCAAGACCGCCCGCGTCAGCGTGGTTTGGGCCATGGCCTTGATCGGCGGCTTTTATATCATGACGACTTTCCTGGGTTTCGGCGCGGCGACCATCGTGGGCCGGGACTTCATCGCGGCTAACGGCGGCACCAACATGAGCGCGCCTCTATTGGCGCAGGCGCTCGGCGGGGATATCTTTTTCGCGTTCATTTCCGCGGTCGCTTTTGCGACCATCCTGGCGGTGGTGGCGGGATTGACCATCAGCGCTTCAACCTCTTTCGCTCACGACTTCTGGACCAACGTCATTCACCATGGAAGAGAAAGACAACCGGGGGAAGAAGTGAAGGTCGCCCGCATCACCGCTTTTGTGGTGGGTGCGGTCGCTATTTCCATCGCTATTCTCCTGGGACCGACCGCTAACGTGGCTTTCCTGGTGGCGTTGGCTTTCGCGGTAGCGGCATCGGCGAACC
>CAYXYA010000382.1:0-2415 GCA_964469185.1 uncultured bacterium
TCCTTACTAGGGATAGAACAATTCTTTGGGTTGCTTTTTGGACTTGTATGGGGATGGCCTGGCCATTATTTTTTGTGATGAAATTGCCGTTTATAATGGCATGGAATCGACGAGCAAAACATCTTCGTAAAGGAAAAAGCAGGTAATGATTTAAAAAAACGTAGCAAAGTCTCGATTCGGGAGTTCTCCAGCACCAAGAACTTATTGCCGAATTACCTCGAATTTAATGGTTCGCAAATCGTACGGAATGGGGACCGATGTTTCTTAAATATCGAGTGATTCATAAGAGGTTGCTTTGAATAAAAAGAAGAAAAAAACTATGGTGGAAATTGGTGAGTTTTTGAGACGCTATGGTCGTAAGAAGCAGAAAAACTGGGACCCAAATGACCGTACCTATGACCGAAGAATGGAAGAACGTATCAAACATATGGATCCTGAAGAATTAGATCGTTTAATGCGCGGCGAGAGTGAATAGTCAAAAAAGAGATTTAAAACTGTGGGTCATCTCGAATTTAGCGGTTCGTAAATCATGCGCAATGGGAACGGGAAATCATGAAAAAATAGGGAAGGAAATACTGGTTGTCCTCGGCTTAGTTGTGGCTATTGTCATATCCCTATTTTTACTTCAAAAAATATTTTTTCATTTTTCCCTCATGCCCACGGATTTTCTGGCGATGACTTGGCTAAACGTTTTGGCCATGGGTTTGAGCTATTTGACCGGGGTTTTAGTCGCGGCGTTTTACGCCTCCTGGCTTTTTTCCTTGGGCGCTTGGCAAGGCATCCAGTTCCTGGGTTTTAAGGTGCCTAATTGGAAACAATTGTTGGTGGGTTTGTTGGCTTCGCTGCCTATGATCTTCATTGATTTAATAGCCGTTCATAACCAACCCGGGATTTCTTTGCGGTCCAATTGGGCTCCCCATTTTGTGTTCACACTGTTAGGTGCGGTTTTTTTTGAGGAGTCTATTTTTCGGGGGTTCCTTTTTCAATATTTCCGGAAAAATCACACCTTTATAACGGCTGCTTTGGGATCGAGCCTTCTTTGGAGCTTGATGCACCTGAATATGTCGTCGCAATTCGGAGAACAATGGATTTCGATGGTGTTGGCCCTGCTATTGGGTTTCCCATTCGCCTATTTGTTCGAAAAAGGGAAAAATGTCATTTGGGGCGCGATGATCGTCCACCTTACTGTCGATTCCAACCAACTTTTCGTTAATCCGGATGGGACCTTCATCAACACCGGAATTTGGGGAGTGGTGGGCCTTTTAATTGCAGTGATAGTTATTTTTGTCTTTCCTAAATGGATTTTAAAAGATCTTGATTGAATCATGGATGTCCACGACGGGGAGCCATAGTAGACAAGGTTAGACCGTGGAAGAAGTGTTTCAATGAGGTGATAACGTTGAAAAAATCGGCTTGGTTTTTGACCATCCTCTTAGCGGTTTCATCTTCCCTTCACGCGATTGAAGCATCTCAACCTCAATATAAATATAAGGTTCCTCCAACGCTTTCTGACGGATGGAAAGTAGCCGACTTTCGAAAAGAAAATATCGATTTGAATAAGCTTTCTCAGGGGATAGACCAGATCCTGACGGGAGGTATCCCCGATGTTCACAGCCTCGTGATTCTAAGGCGCGGCAAGATAGTGTTGGATGAATATTTCAACGGTAGCAAGGCCGATGATACACATGCTTTGTATTCGGCAACGAAGTCGGTCTTTTCCATAGTCTATGGTATCGCCCAAGACCAGGGACTTTTGAAATTGGACCAAAAGATCTTCGATTATTACCCCGATGAACATTTGAAAAAAGGGTGGGATTCTCGAAAGGGTGCCATCACCGTTGGAATGCTTTTATCCATGACCTCCGGCTTTGATTGCGATGATGACGCTGTAACGGGAGTGGGTTGTTACGAAGCTATGGCCCAGTCTCCCGATTGGGTGTCCTTCTGCCTCGAAATGCCTTTGGCCCACGTGCCGGGAACGACCTGGACCTATAACGGGAATAGCCTGACGCTACTTTCCAACCTGATCGCGCAAAAAAGCGGCATGAGCCTTACCCAATACGCCAACAAATACCTATTTGTACCTTTGGGAATCCAGGGCGACAGCTGGGTAACGGGGCCTCATGGTGTCAACTCGGTGAATTTTGGTCTGGAATGGAAACCCAGAGACATGGCTAAATTGGGACAGTTGTACCTGAACAAGGGTTTGTGGAAAGGGAAGCGGATTCTATCGGAAGCCTGGGTGAAAGATGCAACAACGGTTCATGCGCGCCCAGAGAAAACCAAATGGGATGATTATGGTTACTTGTGGTACATCCGAAATATGCGTTTTAAGGGCCAGATGGTCAAGGTGTATTGGGCCAGCGGCGGCGAGGGACAGCACATTATGGTTTGCCCCGATGCCGACGTGGTGTG
>CAYXYA010000383.1:0-2405 GCA_964469185.1 uncultured bacterium
TTGGGATGTAAGATTTCATCTCGGCGAGCTGATTTTTTGTTTAGAGCGAAGGGATCCATAATCCAGATGGCCGCTCCGTTTTTACTCTTGGTTTTCTCGTAATCTTTGACTGCAAAGTAAAGCGCTACCGAAAAGGCCTCAGTCCAATCCAAAAGGCGAGTGGGCAACCCATGATGTCTCATGAGAAATAAAGTGTCCCAGGAGGAGATTGATGGGTGAAGAAACGGCGCACCGTAGGAAATAAAGTCAAAATACAAATTCTCCTCTTTCTCAGTTAAATCTTCTAGATTTTTTAGCTTTTTATTCTGCCCAATACCGGCCAACAAGTGCCATTTACTGTCACCTTGACCACGAAAGAACGGGTTTGGGCATTCAAAACGCTTCACTGCTTCCTGCACCTCTTTCAGGACCTTATCCCAAGCATTCACTTGACACCCCAGCGTCTCAAGGGTTTGTTTTTGGACTTACTTTTTATGCATCCAGATACATTGAAGATCTGCAGCTTTTTGGGATCACAGTCAGAAAGGTTTTTGGAACTCTCCTATCTTTTAATCAGTAAATCCAAAGGCACAGGCCAAGCACGTTTCGACATTTCCCGCCATCCCAATTCCGGCTGCAGGATCACTCCGTACGGTTTCCCTTTGGCCTCATACCAGAACCTGACATAGAATATTCCCGATGCGGTAGGGCGGATTCTTAAGTGATGGAAAGTAAAAATGTCCCCAACGGGATTTGAACCCGTGTTACCGCCTTGAAAGGGCGATGTCCTAGGCCGGGCTAGACGATGGGGACAAAAATGGTGAGCCGCCCGGGATTCGAACCCGGGACACCCGCCTTAAAAGGGCGGTGCTCTACCAGCTGAGCTAGCGGCTCCAATCTCTTAAGATAGGGCAGAAATCCTAACAGACCGTAGAGACCTTGTCAACGATTTTGGGCACGGAATGTGTAGGGATCATCCAATTGAATGGCCTCTTCCCGTTTGGTTCCGGTGGAGATCAAAAAGATTCGGCAGCCCATCAGGCGTTCAAGCCGCGACAGATAAGCCTTGGCTGCGGTCGGCAACTGTGGATACGACGTGATCCCCGTCGTCGAACATCGCCAGCCTTCCATCGTTTCATAGATCGGCTCGCACGCCTCCAAGACGGTCAGGCTGTACGGCATCTCGTCGAATGTTTTTCCACGGTAGCGGTAGCCCACGCAGACTTTGATGGTATCGCAGGCATCCAACACATCGAGCTTGGTCACCGCGACGCCCGCGAGGCCGTTGACCCGCACTGCGTATCGGACGAGCACCGCATCAAACCATCCGCAGCGTCGGGGCCGTCCGGTGGTCGCTCCGAATTCATGGCCCCGTTCTTGGAGTTTTGTGCCCATGTCGTCTTTTAACTCGGTTGGGAAGGGCCCGCTCCCGACCCGCGTGGTATAGGCCTTGACAACACCGACTGCCGAGGTCATGCGGGTGGGGCCGACGCCCGTCCCGATACAGGCTCCGCCCGACGTGGCGTTTGAAGAGGTGACATAGGGGTAAGTCCCGTGGTCCACATCCAGATGGGTTCCCTGGGCGCCTTCAAACAGAAGCCGCTTGTCCTCATCGAGCCATCGATTTAAGAGCAACGTCGTATCGGCGATATAATCCCGGCAGGCGCCTGCGTATTCCATATAGTCGTTGTAGACCTTGTTCAAGTCAAAACGCTCTACCTTGTAGAGCTGCTCCAGGAGATAATTCATTTCGGTCAGGTTTGCCGAAAGCTTATCCCGGAACAGGTCCGGTTCCAGCAAATCCCCGACGCGTATGCCGATACGGGCCATTTTGTCCACATAGGCCGGCCCGATCCCCCGGCCGGTGGTGCCGATGCGCCGTGCCCCTTTGAGCTTTTCACTCTCCTTCTCGATCGCCTTATGATACGGCATGATCAGATGGGCGTTGCTGCTGACATACAGCCGACCGCGAACCGGAATGCCCCGCCTCTCGAGGTCCCCCACCTCTTCGAGAAGGGCGGCCGGATCGACCACAACGCCGTTTCCGATCACGCAGAGTTTTCCGGGCTGGAGGATGCCGGAGGGAATGAGATGGAGGATAAAGGTTTGCTCGCCCAATACCACGGTGTGGCCGGCGTTGTGCCCACCCTGGTAACGAACGACGACATCTGCCTGCTTCGAGAGCAGGTCAACGATCTTCCCCTTCCCCTCATCGCCCCATTGTGTGCCTACGACCACCAAAGCCGGCATGCCTTTCCTCGATTCTTATGATGATGTCTGCCTGCACAAAAAAGCCCTGATCCTGCAGATCAGAGCTCCGTCACAAACGGCCCGTTGTGTCTCGTCGCGCCGATGGCATCGCCATCGTACGGCAGGCGCTTAATCCGTCTATCAAGAAAAGCATTGAAAGCTGGTGGAGCTGGGGG
>CAYXYA010000384.1:0-2398 GCA_964469185.1 uncultured bacterium
GGCTTCGCCGAAGGAGTCGAACCACCGATCCCTGATTTTATTATCCTGCGCGATAAACCGCTCTTGGCTCTTCCAGGAATCCGATCTTCTTTTTTGATTTTTCCGGAGGGGGTAATAAAAGCGGCCTGATCCGATCGTACAGATCGCGCAATGAAGAATCATGCAACATTAGCTTTTTCTCAATCACCGCCAAGCGTTTTTCCATAATATGTGTCATCTGTAAGCGCTCACGCATCTTCGCGAAAACCCTCACCACGAAAACGCTCATTTGCACCGCTTTGGGACTGTTGAGAATTGTCGCGGCCATAATGGCGCCGTGCTCAGTAAAGACCCAGGGAATCTTTCGAACACCTCCGCGACCGCGGTTTGATATCACATTTTGTGATATCAAACCGGATAACTCTTCTCGCGTTAGTTGAAAACAGAAATCTTCCGGAAAACGGTTTCGATTCCGTTTCACCGCCTGATTGAACCTCACCGTAATTACCCCATATAAAGCCGCCAAATCTCGATCGAGAATGACCTTTTGACCACGCACTACAAAGATCAAGTCTTCGACAAGAGGACCAACATTGGAACTCAATTTATCTGACATTGTTCTACCCCTTTTGAACTGGTCACAATTTGTGACCACCTTTTCAGCAGATCTCAAACCACCTCGTACTTCGTATCCGGGTCCGTCCCGTCATCCCCGACCCGCTTGAGAGTCCCCGCTTTGAGCATCTTCTTCAGGGCGTACTGCACCTCGCCCCGGCCCACGCCAAGACGGTCCATCAGAAGTGAGGTGCTGGCCCCACCGGTCTCATTGGCCAACAGCAGGATCTTCTCCTCGATCCCTGCTGCCGCTTGCGCCTTTCCCGCCCGGCGACGGCGCAGGGCTTTCGAGGCCTGAGTGCCGAAGAAAATGCCCAGCACCTCCAGGGTGATGGTCGTCAGCTCATGGGGAAACTGGAACCCGGTGGTCACGTTGGTCGTCACGAAGGCTCCCATGCACAACACCAACCAGACCCCGACAAAGAGGATCCCCCTCTTGCCCTTCACATCGTCCTCGCCCGGGCCTAAGTTCCACTGGTGGGTTTCCTTGACCCCCGCGTAGGCCGCCAAAGTGGCGAGGTAGATGACACTGCCGGGGCCTTGGTAGGTCCAGCGGCCACCTTGGAAGAACTCCGCCACGTTCATACCCAGGAGGATCAGTGTCCAGACCAGGTTGCACGCCCAAAGGAAAGTCAGATAAAAAGGTGTCGGAATTACCGAAACGGAAGGTGTGCTGGGAGCGTCCATGAAGCCTCTTTTCTTAACTGCATGATTCATGCAGTTGTTGTTTTTTTGCTGCAGCATTTCATGCAGCTGAAATCGCGTTATTTTATAGGGATTTTAGAACGAACTGCATGACTTTCATGCAGGCATCATGCAGCTTCATGCAGGCAAGGCAGGGCAGTCCACAGTCGGCAGGAAGGAAAAGACCTTAACAAAATTCATGCGAGCGGGTTCAGGCCGCGACAAACAACTTAACAACAGTTCGCATGGAGGATAAAGACCGTAACAAGGAATGTCAGGACGACAAAGATGGTAACAACGTGAGGAATAAAGTAGCTGACAAGCTGCGGAGGAACTTCGCGAATGCTTCAGGGTTAAAGCGCAGGACTAAAGTGGAAAATGTAGGCCCCTTTGTTCCCCTGGTGAAGACTACCGCACCAAAATCCAAGAAGAAGGCTCAACAAGAAGCCTCAGCCCCATCATCCACTCCTAATCCCCAAAAGGCCAACGATGACTTAGCTGGAGATGTGGTCAAAAAGGTCGTGCCGGATGCGGCTAACGAACTCGTGAAGAAATTATTCTGAAACTGATCTTAAAGGAACCCATCAGGTCTTCTTACGTGCAGGAAAAAGGATTCGCTAATGGGATATAGGTGTGATTGATGACAACGGGGAGGCCGTGGTTATTCACCACCACCGCTTTGAAACTCGTCGTTATCGTGCCAAAAAACCCGGGACCCGGAGGGTTCCCACAACAGGTTTGGTACTCATCCACTTGAACCGTTATTTGCTTTCCATCGTTGCAAATCGAGCTGATCGTAACAAAGCGGTGGTATATGACGTCTCCCGGAGCTAGTGCCAGTACCTGGGTCGCGGGATCGAAAGGAATAGGAAAGCTTCCAGTGGGGACATAAGAGGTCGATACGTATAGATTCCAATCCGCAGCGGTTTGAATCACGGTATAACTCGACGTATGCGGCGGGAGTTGCCCCGACCAGCTCCAGCTTGGAGTGGGGGTGGGAGTGAAAACATAAGCGGGACCACTGCTAAGGCTTCCAGTTCCGCTAAGAGTGTTCAACCCTGAAGTTTGGCATCCAGGAGTAATAGTAGCTGTGGGTGTGTAGGTCGCGATTGGAGGGGGC
>CAYXYA010000385.1:0-2397 GCA_964469185.1 uncultured bacterium
AGCATCGCCTTGCCAAGGCGAGGGTCGAGGGTTCAAATCCCTTTTCCCGCTCCAAATTTTCAAGTAGTTACATGATCCGCTTTTTTCACTTCCGCCTGAGTGTCGGTTTTTGCGTCGGTTGACCTCTCAGGAACTCCCTCAAAACGACTTTTGGAAACGAGTCCCTCAAGGGCCTGCATGAGGTGGGTCGGCCCAAGGTGGGCATAGCGTTCCAGCATACGGGGCGACTTCCAGCCTCCCAAGGCCATGAGCGTCCGGTCGTTGGCTCCATTCATTGCCAGTCTTGAAGCGAACGTATGCCGGAGATCGTGGAAGCGAAACTCTCCGATCTTGGCCTTCCGGACGGCCATTTCAAAATCACGTCGGAGATTCCGGGAGTCGATGGGGTTCCCATTCGTATCAGTAAAGACCGCCCGTTCGGTATTCTCCCTGCCAGGCAGGCTGGACAAAACCCCCAAGACCTTCGAGTTCATTCTAACCCGTCGGGACTCCCCCGCCTTGGTATCCCGGAGAAGAAAGGTTCCGGAGGAAAAATCGACATCCTCCCACCGAAGTTTTATCAATTCACCCTGACGGCATCCGGTATGAAGGGCAACGGTGACTAATGGGTGGAGGCGAGAAGGGAGGGCCTCAAAGAGCTTGGCCTCCTGCCCGTCGGCGAGATTGCGGACCATGACATTGTTGGCCTTGGGGGGCCGAACGATGGAGACCGGATTCCGGATAATCTGTTCGTGACGGACTGCACGGTTGAGAACGGCTTTTAGAACGACCAGGCGGCGAGCAAGAGTCGCGGGGGCCTTTCCTTCCCCCTTCAGGCGCTCCAAAACGGTTTCCACCTGGGCTGGGCGGATCTCTTCAGGCTCCAACTCCCCAAAGGCGTCGATCCATGTTTTCAGGCGCGGGAGATCGTCTCCCTTCCGTCGGTGGTGAAGATCGGCATATTGGGTATACTCTTCAGCTAATTCCCGAAAGGTCACCTTTTTGCGGTGTAGTTCGGGGACGTGCTTCTTTTCCTTTGCGGTCGTCTTCAGTTTTTCCAGATAGACCCTCGCCCCGTTGTGGGAGCCCACCGTCCTACGGACTCGCTTCCCGTTGACGTAGCAATCCACGGCCCAGAGTTTCGGCCCTACCTGAACGAGACCTTTATTTACGTTTTGCTTCTTTGCCATGATTTTTTCCCTCCATCATTACTATTTGTTTTTCTTTTTTCCAGTATTCAAAAACTTCCACGCAAGGTTGAAATGTCGAGACACTATCTCCGCCCCGTAGGCCTTGACCAGCGTTGCGCGGATTGTGGCTGGGTATGTTCCTGTCTTAGCCAGCCGTTTTGCTTGCATAAGAACCTTCTGATAAAGAGCCCGGGAAGGATCATACTCCCGTTTTGGATGGCACTTCTTGGAGCAATAGTCCCTTCGGTCCCAACCTGTCATAAACTTCGTACAGCCGGACCGTTTGCATCGACGAATAATTCCAGGGCGCAAGCAAGGTGTTGCGTTCAAGAGAGAGAGAACGGGCAATCCTCGCAGCCTTAACCTGGTGATTTGTCCAAGCGGGAGACTCCTTCTCTTATTCCACTCATCATAGGAAAGCTTAGCCTGTTCAGAATATGGCAAATCGATACTCTGAGAAGTTATCCATGCTGCCTCTATAGGCCAAATAGAAAGGAGGGCACTCAAACACCGATTGAATCTCGGAAGATCATTGACGCCCTGCTTGAATCTCGAGTGGAGGTCAGCAATTACAGAACAGACCAAGTCCCAGGCTTCCCAAATATCCTCTCGCCGCTTCCTGGCCTCTTCACTCTGCCAATTCATCCGGGAGACTACATAAGCCTCGATGTCGGTTTTGACTTCACTCGGATGGTTCAACAACCTGACCAGTTCCTCAATCGCGGCGGACTCTTTTTTCTTGTTTGGTTTCTTCATAGAAACAACGTTAGCACAAGTAAAGTAAGATTGTCAATTATTAATAAGGGCTAATGGAATTTTCATTTATAGGGTATTTTACTCTTTACAATAGGGATACAAATAGATAGAATCTGTTCGTTAGCGACAATAAGATACATATTTCAAAAAAGGTAATTCTTGAACTGAAGATTTCAACGTTATGCAAAGGTGAAAATGGAAAAACTCCTTCGTCTTTCTGATTCCTCCGAGCGTCTTGGTGTAACCGTCGCCTGTTTGAGAAAATGGATTCAGCTCCGGAAGATTTTATTCGTTCGGCTTTCAGCGCGAGCGATCCGGATACCGGAATCAGAGATCGCGCGGATTATATCAACCCGGACAGTGAAAGCGCTTCCAGAACCATAAGGGGATCGAAACTATGAACGCTGAGGAGTTTGTCTCGCAGCTCCAGATGGTCCGCCGGTCCGGCCTGGGTTGGATCGGCATATGCCCG
>CAYXYA010000386.1:0-2380 GCA_964469185.1 uncultured bacterium
GTTTGGTTTCCCGGCCTGCCTGAAGGGACGCAAGTTTTCATGCTGGCCATCCCCATTTTCCACTGCTACGGCATGACCGCGGGAATGACCTTCGCTCTGGTGATGGGAGCGTCGATGGTGCTGGTGCCGAAGTTCGAGGTCCTGCAGGTTTTGAAAGCGATCGATAAATTCGGGGTGAGCATCTTCCCCGGCGTTCAGGCCATTTACGTGGCGATCAACAACTCACCGGATGTGAAAAAATACAACGTTCACAGCATCAAGGCCTGCATCTCAGGGGCTGGGCCCCTGCACCAGGAAGTCCAAAAGAAATTCGAGGAACTGACAGGTGGTAAACTGGTGGAGGGTTATGGTTTGACCGAAGCCTCGCCGGTGACGCACTGCAACCCGATCTATGGGAAACGCAAGATCGGCATGATAGGCCTTCCCTTTGTGGGCACGGATTCCAAGATTATGGATGTGGATACAGGAACGAAAGAAATGGGTGTTAAAGGGATCGGGGAACTGGTGATCAAGGGCCCGCAGGTGATGCAGGGCTATTGGAACCACACAGAAGAGACCAAGATGGTCTTGAAAGACGGATGGCTTTCTACCGGGGATATTGGTTATATGGATGAGGAAGGTTTCTTCGCCATTGTTGACCGCAAAAAGGACATGGTGAAGGTGGGAGGCGAGAATGTTTACCCCCGCGACGTGGAGGAAGTGCTCTTTCAGAACGAAAAAGTGCTCGATTGCGTGGTGGCCGGCGTACCGGATGAGAAGTTAGTTGATAAGATAAAGGCCTATATCGTTTTGAAACCAAGTCAGACAGCCACGTCGCAAGAGATCATCGAGTTCTGTAAAGGAAAGTTGGCGAAGTACAAAGTGCCCAAGGAAGTGGAGTTCAGGGAATCGTTACCCAAGAATATGGTCGGGAAGATGTTAAGACGCCTATTAGTAGAGGAAGAAAAAGCGAAACTCAAAAAGTAAGCGACGGGGAGGATGACATGAAAGAAGTGGTCATAGTGGACGGGGGAAGAACGCCCATTGGTAATCTGGGCGGGGCCTTGAAAGATGTCACCCCGCAAGACTTAGCCGCGACGGTGATGAAAGAGATCGTGAAGCGCAACAACCTCAAGGGTTCTGAGATCGACGAGGTCATCTTGGGTTGTGTGGGCCAATTTTCGGACGCGCCTAACGTGGCCCGCGTGGCGGCTTTGCTGGCGGGAATTCCGAAGGAAGCCACTGCCTATACGGTCCAGCGCAACTGCTCCTCGGGCATGCAGGCGGTCGTAAACGCTTATCAAAACATCATTTGCGGCGACGCGGACTTGCAGCTGGCGGGCGGAACCGAATCCATGAGCCAGGCGCCTTATGTCAGCCGCGATATGCGCTTTGGCCGCCGGATGCGCAACTCCGTGATGATCGACAGCTTGATGGAAGGCTTGACCGACCCTGTTTGCCATTTGGTGATGGGCCAGACCGCAGAGGTCTTGGCGGATGAGTTCAAGATCACCCGCAAAGAGCAGGATGAGTACGCGGTGCAGAGCCATAAGAAGGCTTTTCGCGCGCAACGTGAGAACAAATTCAAGGATGAGATCGTGCCGGTGATGGTGCAGAAGAAAGTCATGGGCAAGGTCGTCGCGACCGAACCGGTCACGCAGGACGAGGGCATCAACGCGGCTTTGAACGAACAAACTCTGGCTTCCTATCCGACCATCTTTAAAGAAGGCGGAACGGTGACGCCGGGCAACGCCTGCGGTATCAATGACGGCTCGGCGGTCCTTTTGGTAATGTCCAAAGAGAAGGCTGACGCTCTTGGTTATAAGCCCTTGGGATATATTCGTTCTTACGCTTTCGCCGGTGTGGAACCGGAGCGCATGGGCATGGGGCCTTCGTTGGCCATTCCTAAAGCCCTGAAAAAAGGTGGATTAGAATTGAAGGATATGCAACTCATCGAGATCAACGAAGCGTTCGCGGCCCAGGTTTTGGCGGATGATAAGGTTTTGAAGATGAACCGTGAGATATTGAACGTGAACGGCGGAGCTATCGCTTTAGGCCATCCCGTCGGCATGACGGGAGCTCGGTTGATATTGACGGCTTTGAAAGAAATGGCGCGTCGCGGAAATTCCCTGGGTGTAATCTCCATGTGTATCGGCGGCGGTCTTGGGGGCGCGATGGTGCTCGAGAGAAAATAAAACATTTGAGGTAAGACATGTTCATCTACAAAGCGGGTGTGGTCGGCGCGGGCGCGATGGGGTCGGGGATCGCTCAGGTCATTTCCTTCTCCGGACTTCCTGTCGTTTTGAAAGACACGGACCAAGACCGCGTGAACAAAGGCATTGAGATGATCCGCAAGGTCTATCAGGGCCGGGTGGACAAAGGCAAGATGACCGCTTCCGAG
>CAYXYA010000387.1:0-2374 GCA_964469185.1 uncultured bacterium
ATCGCGGCTTTTCAGATTTTTCCGATAAAACTTCCAACGGTTATGGAGAATGCCAAAAACAATGATCGACATGATGAACAATAGACCGATCGACCATCCGCCCTTCAACACTACCTGGATCAACGAAAAATCATGCGCCATTTCAAATCCTCCTGAAATTGACTTGCGACGACATTCTAACATCTTCGATGAAAAATGGCAGGATTACGGACGTTGAGGAAAGCTGGGTCGTGGACTGACTTAAAGGTTCTTCAGTTTGACTTCGCGACCCGTGGCGCGGCTTCGATTGGCGGCTTCCAAAAAAGCGATGATCTCAAGGGTTTCATCCAGGGAGACGGGCGATCTGCCGGTTTTGAAAAATTGGACCATCGCCCGCATCAGGTTAGCGTTCGTGGTCGTGTCCACTTCGACTTCACCGGAAATTATTTTTTTCTTTCGTTGAACGGCGTAAGTAAAGTTTTCGGAGCCGTCGCGGTAGCCGCGCAAAATACCAGTTCTTCGGCCTTTCCATCTTGCCACAGCGATATCTAACTTTTTGTTTCCCAGGCACATGACGCTCTCAACCCCTCGTCCCAGAAGCGTAAATAAAACCTCAGCGGAATGGATGCCGTACCAGAAAAGACCCGGGTGTCCTTTTTCATGTGTAGCTGGTCCGGAGGCTTTGGCGGCGAGAATGGGATTCGAAGCGGAACGCTTGGTCTCTTTTAGTATCGAAGCGCTGTACCGCAAGGAGGAACTGCTAAAAACAGGTGTGCGGGTCTTTCGGCTCAGACGAACGATCTCTCGGGCTTCGCGCAAATTACAGGCGAGGGGTTTGTTGATATACACGGGCAATCCCTTGCGGGCAATGACACGGAATTGGTCGAGATGAACCCTGCCATCGATGCTTAAAAGCATGACCGCGTCCATTCCCTTGATAGCGTCTTCGATCCGGGAATGGATCCGCAGGCCGTATTTTTTCTCGGCGAGAGGCGCGTACTGTTTTAATAGCCGGCGGCTCAGCACCCAATCGGGACTTCCACCAGCCCAGGCGCTAACAGCCTTTGCGTCTGGTACGTATGACGGATGCTTTGGATTGTTAATGAGTTCGATGTAAGCCGAAACATGGGTCGTATCGAGCCCGATGACGGCGACTTTGAGTTGTCCCATTTAATTCTTACCGTCCAGAAGGATGGTCTTCCCTGTTTTTGAGGATTCCAGTACCGCGCGGGCAACCGTCAGCGCCAGGAACGCGTCCTCAAAGCCGGGTGAGAATTCCTTGTCCTGCTCCAATCCCTCGACAAAAGCACGCATGATCTCCTCGAAACCATTCCCGGTTGGGGTCAAAACTTCCGGTTCTTTTTTGAGACGGCTCAGGACTAACCGGTCTTTACTGAAGGTCACAGCGCCTTCATCCCCTATGACCTCGAAAAACCATTCGGGAGAGGGTGAAGTCCAAGAAACGGCCGCCATTCCGCTCCCGCGCTCAAACGTTAAAAGGGCCGAGGCGTTGTCATCGATGTCGAAGCGTTTGTCCGGGCTTGCCCTGAAGGTCCAACCCGATACCGACCGAGGTTTTCCCGCCAGCCAGATCTGGAAGTCCAGATCGTGGGAGAAAAAGTGGATGGCCACTCCCCCGCTTTGCGAACTTTGACCCACCCAAGGGCGGTCTGAGTAGTCCAGATGATCCATTCTGCGGCTCGAGGCGGAGATGAAACGACCTAACACCCCTGAATCCAGAAGTTCCTTTGTTTTTCGGTAAGCGGGAAAATAACGAAGGACATACCCGGACATCAACTTGGACTTGGAATCGCGCAAAGCCTGTCGGATATGGAGACCTTGTTCAACGGTCAGACAGACGGGTTTTTCGCAGAAGATATGCTTGCCTGCTTTCGCGCATTGCAGAACATCCTCGAAATGTTTGAAGTCGGGAGTGGCGAGGATGACGGCATCCGATTCATTCAACAGCGCCGCGAGGTCAGGAAGGCTTTTCGCGCCGTGAGGTTTCCCCAGCGCCTCAGCCCGGGCGACGACAGGATCGCAGACGAACGAAAGCTTCCTGCCGAGCTTCAGAAAGCTGTCCGAATGGGTCTGTCCTATCGCTCCGCATCCCAATAAACCGATCTTCAAATTGGCCTCACTTTTCCACGCTCTTGGGGTCGCTAAAAAATTTCGTATTGACGTCCTTGGCTGCTTTTTTCAATGCGACCTCGGGCTTTTCCTCGCCGGTCCAGACCCGGTCCAGGAACGAGAGTAGGAGATCCTGCCACTCGTTAAGGCGTGGATGAAGCGCGATGAAGGTGCCTTCCTTGACGGCATCCACTAAAAAGGCCTTCGACTTGGGCTTCTGGTCATCCAAGAAATATTTTGAATGGGCGACCGCCTTCAAAGCGGG
>CAYXYA010000388.1:0-2372 GCA_964469185.1 uncultured bacterium
ACCTGACGGGCCCCGTTTTGGACCGCGGAAATGGAATTCGCTACTGCCAGACCTAAGTCGTTGTGGCAGTGGACGGAGATGACCGCCTTCTCGATATTGATCACGTTGTTACGGAGATAAGCGATCATATTGCCGTATTCGGTCGGCGCCGCGTATCCGACTGTATCGGGCACGTTCACTGTTTTAGCCCCATGCTTGATAGCCGTTTCGACCATCTTGCAGAGATAATCCAGGTCCGAACGGGAAGCGTCCTGGGCCGAGAACTCGACATCATCGGTAAATTGGCGCGCGTATTTCACCGCTTCCGCCGTGGCGGCCAGAGCTTCTTCCCGGGTCTTGCGGAAAAGATGTTTCAGATGGATATCCGAGGAGGAAATAAAGGTATGGATACGCGAGCGCTTCGCGGGCTTTAGCGCCCTGGCGCAGGCCTCGATATCCTTTTTGATCGCGCGCGAAAGACCCGCGATCATGGTCTTCTTCAGGGTTTTGGCGATCTTATGGACGGCCTCAAAATCCCCCGGCGAAGCCGCGGGAAATCCCGCCTCGATGATGTCTACACCCAGCTTCTCGAGCTGAACCGCCACCTTCATTTTCTCTTCAGTGTTCAGGCTCGCGCCCGGCGCCTGTTCCCCATCCCTCAGGGTGGTGTCAAAAATATAAATTCGGTCTTGTTGGCTGCTGCTGTTCTTCGGTTTCATTTCATTCTCCTCGGATCATTCAAAAGGTACTGATACTGGGTTAAGTTGCTGTTTTTTTGGGTCTCATTTTTTCAAAACTTTTTTTGGTCAGGGCCTGGATGATGCCCCACAAGAGGTAAGCCGAAAGCAGGACGAACGAGGTGAATTCGGCGGCGTAAACGATCCAGAAAAAAGCTAGAACGATGACCGCGAAAGTCCAGGGCTTAACCGTTTCCCATTTCCATTTTTTCAAGCTGGGATAAGTAATAGTGGAGACCATGACCACGGCGATAGTGACAGTCATGATAGGGATGATCCAAAACTCCACTAGACTGATGTTCTCCTCATACCAACCCATGACCTTGTTCAGGAAGATACCCTTACCGTACCAACCGCCCCAACGGGAAAAGAGAACATAGCTGGCCAGCATTCCCGCGGCCGCGGGGCTGGGTAGACCGACAAAATGAGCTTTTTCTTCCGCTTGCGCTTGAACGTTGAAACGGGCTAGACGAATGGCGGCGCAAAGGACATAAAGAACGGTGATGGAAATACCAATAACGGGCGCCGGGATATTCCAAACGTTCATATAACGCAGGGTCGAAAGATAGATCAGAAGAGCGGGCGCCATCCCGAAGCTCACTAGGTCCGACAGACTGTCGAATTCCATGCCGAACTTACTGGTCGTTCCCGTCGCGCGGGCCACACGGCCGTCCATGAAATCAAGCACGATCGCGATGAGGATCAGCTTTGCGGGCCAGACAAATGGGGTCATCTTGGTTTCAGCTGCCATTGAGAGCGTGAGCGAGTCATTAATGGAATAGATCATGGAGAGGATACCGAGCACCATGTTGGAAGCGGTTAGCAGGTTCGGCAGAAGATAGATGGATTTACGCAGGCGGGAGTTGACCGGTTTATCGATGGGTTCGACGCTCGATTTTGATTTAATTGCCGCCATTACAGCTCTCCTAATACCGTCACACCCGCTTTAACTTGATCACCCACTTTGACCCGGGACTTGAACCCCTTCGGCATAAAAACATCCACCCGAGACCCCAGCAAGATCCTTCCAATTCGCTTGCCGCGTTCGATCGAATCACCCGCCTTCGGCGTGGTCTTGACCCTGCGGCACAGAAGCCCGGCTATCTGTTTGATCACCATACGACCCTTTTTACCAGCCAGCTCCACGACCAAGTGGGCCTGTTCATTGACCAGGTCCGCCTTGTCGTCATAGGCCGCCAAAAATTCGCCCTTGTGATAAGCCTTTTTGACGACCTTACCGTCAAAAGGCGCCCGCTGAACATGGTTGTTCAAAGGATTCATGAAGACCGCGATATGAACCGATGGCTTTTTTAAATAGAACTTCTCCACCTCGGTCTTCACAATCACCACTTTGCCATCAGCCGGTGATAGAACCTCTTTGGGTTTTAATTTTTTTTCCGGACTTCTTTCGAAATCCCGGAAAAAATTAAGGATCAACCCCGCCAACACCAACACCACCACACCCAACAAAGACAAAAACCAGTTTTCCCAGTGACCACCGGCCAAAAACAGAACCCAACCCGCGAACAGAACAGGAAGGAACATTCCCCAGGTTTCCGGCATGAACGTCGATCTCATTCTTCTCCTTTTACGGCTTCCTGAAAAACGTCTTTTTTACTTTTTCGACCAGCTGAACATGCTGCGGACTTGCTTTCC
>CAYXYA010000389.1:0-2371 GCA_964469185.1 uncultured bacterium
GTAAGTCAAAGGGCAAGTAAAGCGGCGATTGCGATGTCTGTCATTAAGTAAACGCAAGCTGTTGCCAGCCCACGCTCCTGTTAGAACCGTACGTGCGCAATTTACGCATACGGCTCCTCGGTTTGTGCTTCAACTTCGGAATGAATCCCAGAGTAATATCCAAGAGTGCAGAGCTTGCTGTCGGTCTTGGCAGTGGCTTGTACATCAGCCGCTTCATAAACCGTTCCATCGTGAACGATCTCTTCTGGCTTCTTCTGTTTAACCACTTGTAGAGCGCTCCAGTCGCTGCAAAGTAGTAATGATTCAGTTTCGGCAGGTTAAAGCTTACGCCATAGTACTGGTAGTGCCCCCTGAGTTTGCTTGCTGCCGTTTCCCAGAGCGCATCCAGTTTTACCTTATGACGATTTTCTTTAATCCAGTCCGTAAACGCTTCAATACATTTCGCGAGCTTCTTGGGCGCTGTCTTGACCTTGAGCAGTTTCCGCCGCTTCCCGTTCTTCTGCCTGCCGTTACCCCAATAGAAGCAGAATCCTACAAATTGGAGCTGCCCTTTTGGTGTATCGCAGTTGAAGTCCAGAGTGCCTGATTTATCCGCGTTGAGTTTTATCTTGCCGAACTCTTTGACCCTCTTCTCAAGAGCGTCCTTGAATTCGGCTGCTTTCTCTTCACTTGAAAAAACAAACACGGCGTCATCCGCGTACCGGACCATTTCCCCGTGCTCGCTCCACTCCTTTTCGAACCATTCGTCAAGGATCGTGTGCAGATAAATATTGGCCAGAATCGGGCTGACCGGTGCGCCTTGAGGGGAACCCCGTTCGCTCTGAGCGAGTGTCCCATCCTGGCTTAGAACCGAGTTTCTCAGCATTCTCCGCACGAGGCGAAGAAAGTGAGGATCGCCGATTCTTTTTCCGATCAGTTCCATGAGCAGCTCATGGTCCATCGAGTTGAAAAACTTCTCGATGTCCATTTCCACGATTATGCAGGTTTCCGCTCGTTCCTCAATCACTTTATACAAGCGCGCAAGCGCCTGATGCGTGTTTCGTCCCGGGCGGAAGCCAAAGCTATGTCTGTGGAAGAGCGGCTCATAGAGCGCTTCCAAGATCTTTGCCGTCAGCAGCTGGACGATTTTATCTTCCAGACAGCCGATGGCAAGAGGTCTTCTCCCGCCTTGCGGCTTTGGGATGAGTACTTCCCGCGATGGTCTGGGTCTCCATCCTCCGCGGGCGATCTCATCACTTAATGCCTCAAGGTTTGGTTCCAGCTTCTCCTGATATTGCTTCTTTGTGATTCCATCGATTCCAACAGCTTTATTTCCATCGAGCTGCCGGAATGCCTGCCGCAAATTTTCAACACTGAAGTGATGCATGAGATTCATGAATCTTGCTTCCTTGTCTTTTGTGGCAGCCGAGTTTATCCAATCCAGTCTTTCGTACCCCTTAAACGGCCCGTCTGTGCATGCCTCTGGAGAAAGTTTGAATGGGTTCACTCTTTTGACCGTGGTTCCCCTTCGCTCCATGAGCATTACCTCACTTCACCGCTACTACGGGACCATCTGACTTCTCTGGCAGGAATGATCTTGGACTCAGTTGTTATACTTTGCCCGTTGAATTTGACCTTCAGTGGTCGACCCGCAAGAGATCTCCCAAGTTCCTGAACCAGCCTTCGATACATGCCATGGACTTGGACCCCGAGAGTGCTTTTCTTTTTACGGAAAAGTATTGCCTTCGCTTCTGCATACTCGCTCGGCCACTCTGGAACGTACGGTTTGTCGGGGCTCGATACCTTCACGCCACTTAAGGCATTACGGCCTGCATCGTTTCGCGCTGGGCTCCGCCCACCACCTCGCGGTGATGAACGCCAGCTATGATACCCGGACCTAACGGTGTTTCCCGGGACAGGACTAGAGGTTTTGTCTTCCGACACGTCCTCGCACCTGTTGGTTGTTTCAGACTTCTTGGCGCACATACTTAACCATAATACACTATAACTGAGTTTTGGTCAAACTATTACTCAGTTTACTGAGTTTTAGTTAAAGCCAGGAGGCAGCCGTAACCGTATTCCGCATCAGCATCGCGATGGTCATCGGGCCGACGCCGCCGGGGACCGGCGTGATCGCGGCGACTTTGGGCGCGACGTTCTCGAAATCCACGTCACCGCAGAGTTTATTTGTTCCGGGATCGCGGTTGATGCCAACGTCGACGACGACCGCTGATTTTTTCCACGGAAGTTCGCCGCCAAGAAACTTGGCGCGGCCGATGGCGGCTACGACAAGGTCGGCTGCCGCGACGTGAGCGGCGAGATCTTTTGTTTTGGAATGAGCCACCGTGACCGTTGCGTGTGATTGCATCAACAGCGCCGCCATCGGTTTACC
>CAYXYA010000390.1:0-2360 GCA_964469185.1 uncultured bacterium
GATCTGCACGCATTGGTGCGCTCTTTCCCCACACGACGCGCTCCCGGTCGCCGATGTTCAGCGCCAGCTGGCGTCTTTCTTTCCAGGGTACGCGGCCCAGCACTTCCAGGTTCCCGCTGGTGGGAACGATGATGCCGGTGAGCATCTTGAGGGTCGTGGATTTGCCCGCGCCGTTCTCCCCGATGAGGCCCACCCTTTCTCCCCGCTTGATGGAAAAAGAGATGCCCTTGACCGCCTTGAATTCCTCGGTTTGGGCGGAGAACAGGCTCTGGACCGCGCCGAGCAGACCCGGTTTGCGGATAGTGCGCTTGTAACTTTTAGCCAGGTTTTCAACGTGCAGGGCGGTTTCCATGGAAGTCCTTGAGAAAAAGATAGTGCATCTTATGGGTGAGAATTCGAGGTGTCAACGGATGGCAGAGAGATTCTAAAATGGTGAAAGCGCTTGCTATAATCATCCCAATATTTTTCGGAGACACTTATGCCCATTGTCCTCAACTCGAATTTGAAACGACTGATCCAAGAAGTCGGCGCGGTCGGCCAATACCTTTGGCAAAAGGGTTGGGCCGAGAAGAACGCGGGCAATCTTTCGGCCGATGTAACAGACCTCGTCTCTCTCAAGCCCTCTCAGCTTAAATCATTACCCTTCCGGCCCTACGCAAACCACATTCAAGACATCGCAGGGCGGAGTTATCTCGTCACCGGCACGGGAACACGCTATCGGGACATTCAAACCCGCCCGGACCAGTGTCTCTGTATCCTCCGTCTCAGCGAGGACTTAAAGGGTTACCATATTTTGTGGGGAGGCAAGAGGGCCGACTTCAATCCGACTTCCGAATTGCCCTCGCATTTGCAAATGCAGCACTCGCTTTACCGCAGTGGGGCCAAGGAAAAGGTAGTGCTCCATACTCACCCGAACGAACTCATCGCGCTCACTCACTTGTCTGAGACCAACTCGGAAGAGGCCTTGAATTACGCCCTCTGGAGCATGATCCCTGAGGCCAAGATCTACGTTCCCCGCGGCATTGGTCTGGTGCCTTACCGGCTGACCGCTTCGCAAAGCCTCGCCGACGCGACCGTAAAGGCTCTCGAGCGGAAACATAAAGTCGTGATGTGGGAAAAGCATGGGGCCCTGGCGGTGGGGAAAGACCCTCTGGAGGCTTTCGATCTCATCGACGCGATGAACAAGTCGGCGACCCTTTATCTTCTTTGCAAGAATACGGGCCAAAAGCCTCAGGGATTGACGAAAGAACAAATTGATGAGATAGGTCATACTTTCCCGGCCAAAGATTAGCTAAATTGGGCTCAATTGAAAAAGACGGGTATGAGACGTAAACTATGTTTAGGCGAGGTTTTAACGCTCTTAAAGGAGGCACCCATGGACGGCAATCCTTATGTTCATGATCCGAAGGACGTTGAGCTCGAAAATGAGATCAGTCGGCACGTCCATAATTTAAGGTTGGGAAGTTTTCATGTGAGCGTCCGAGGTGGTCATGTAAGCATTTCGGGCATTGTGGATGATTTCTTTACCAAGCGGCAGATCGGCGAAGAAGTACGCGGTATGAGCGGCGTCCATGAGATCACCAATAACATCAAAGTCACCCGCCAGTAAATTTTCGGTCTTTTAACCTAAAACCCCTTTCGACATTGTGCCGAAAGGGGTTTTCTTTTGTAAGGAGCCCTTCGATTGAAAGGCCACTCTTAAAAGCCTAGCTTTTGATAAGAGGTTTGAACACTCTGAGGAGGCTTTTATGGGACGCAATCCTTATCTTCACGATCCGAAGGATGTCGAACTTGAGAACGTGATCAGCCGTCATCTCCACAATCTCCAATTGGGGGATCTGCATGTGAGCGTTAAGGAAGGCCATGTGACGGTCTCGGGAATGGTGGACGACTTCACCACGAAACGCCAGATCACGGATGTGATCCGGGGTCTGGGCGGTACCCGTGAGATCACCAATAATGCCCGGGTGACCGGCGAGTCCTATACCCGGTACGACAGCCACCAAAACATTTAGGCCGAAAAATTCCGTTTTATTCGACCCATGAGAAGTCCTGTCCCCATGGGTTTTTCTTTTAGGTAAGTCTATTTTCTATTCATTCAACATTGGGGTATACTCCAACCGTTTCCAAACTATTTTTTGGAGGATTCGAATGACTTATCGTTATATCGCTTTGGGGATCGTTGTTTTGGCGGCGGTGGTTTGGTGTGTGACGGCCTGCGCCAAGAAAGAAGTCCAGGATCAAGCGGCTTCCACGCCGGCCAATACCGCATCCGCTAATACGGCTTCCGCGGCAGCCGAAAGTAAAGTGATCACGACGGGTTCCGGTTTGAAATACGAGGTTTTGCGTACAGGCAACGG
>CAYXYA010000391.1:0-2337 GCA_964469185.1 uncultured bacterium
CCTTGATCCCAGGCCCCATGCTGGACGTCAAATGGGCCGAAATCAAATAGGTTCCCTTGGCCGAGGCCGGCTTTACTGACACCAGGGTCTTGATCAGGGACTTCGCGTTTTCTGTGATCTGGTTCTCCGCGAATTGGATCTTTCCGATACCAGCGTGGCAAATGCCCTGGTCATCCACGCGGTACTCGATCTTACCCGCTTTGATCTCCTTCACAGCCTGGCCCACATTGAGGGTCACGGTACCGGCTTTGGGATTGGGCATCAAACCCTTGGGACCCAAAACCTTACCCAACTTACCGGTCTCTCTCATGATGTCCGGTGTCGCCACGAGGACGTCGAAATCGAGGAACCCGCCAGCGATCTTGTCGATGAGATCGTTGTCGCCGGCGAAATCAGCGCCGGCCGCTTCCGCTTCTTTTATTTTTTCGCCCTTAGCCAACACCGCGACGCGCAAAGTTTTACCCGTGCCATGAGGCAGGGAAACTGTGCCGCGAACTTGCTGGTCAGCTTTTTTAGGATCAACGCCGAGACGGATATGAAGCTCGACGGTTTCATTGAACTTGGCGGGAGCCGCTTTTTTCAACAATCCGACCGCGTCGGTCAGGATATAAGACTTGGTCTTATCGACCAACTCCGCGTTCTTGCGATTTCTCTTACTTGCCTTCTTAGCCATAATTTCCTCCCGTGGTACGAGCGTCCAACCCTTTCGGATCGGACTCCCACAGTTATTTTTTTAAAACCACAAAAGCGACCTGAAGATCACCTTTGAATTTCGATTCCCATGCTACGGGCCGTACCTTCGACCATGCGCATCGCCGAGTCCAGCTTTTGAGCGTTCAGATCCGGCATTTTGGTTCTCGCGATATCCTCGACTTGTTTGAGCGTGACCTTAGCCACCTTTTGCTTGTTGGGAACCGGCGAACCCTTCGCCAAACCAGCCGCCTTCAGCAGAAGGACCGACACCGGGGGTGTTTTAGTGATGAACGTGAACGAACGATCTTTATATATGGAGATAACGACCGGGATGATCAATCCGTCTTGTTTCTGTGTCGCCGCGTTGAACTGTTTGCAGAACTCCATGATATTGACGCCGTGTTGACCTAAAGCCGGTCCTACGGGGGGAGCTGGATTCGCTTTGCCCGCCGGGATCTGCAATTTCACCATCGCGCTTAATTCTTTAGCCATGACCTTTTCCTTCTTCCTCTACCCGCTTTAACGCGAGCTATTCTTTTTCGATTTGGTGGAATTCCAGCTCCACCGGTGTCGCCCGGCCGAAGATAGTCACCATCACCTTCACTCTTTCGCGCTCAGGATTGATCTCTTCGACCGTGCCCGAGAAATTCGCGAAGGGTCCATCCATCACCTTTACCAGATCGCCTTTATCAAATTGACTCTTCAAAGCGCGGCGTTCGCGGCGCTTGCCGATATGTTCCAAAATGGCCGTCACTTCCTCATCAGGAAGCGGGGTGGGCTTGTTGCCGCTGCCGACAAAACTCGTCACTTTCGGGGTATTGCGCACGACCGACCAGGAATTCTCATCCATATCCATCTCGACCAGGATATAACCCGGGAAGAACTTCTTATTCGTAATGCGTTTCTTTCCCGCTCGGGTTTCTGTCACTTCCTCCAGAGGAATCAGTATCTGGAAGATCTTGTCCTCCATCTTCATGCTTTTGATGCGATTTTCCAGATTGGTCTTTACCTTCGCCTCGTATCCGGAATAGGTATTGATGACGTACCAGCGTTTTGACATTCGAAGCTACCTTTCTCTTTATATGACCTTCAATATCCAGTTGACGATAGGCGCGATAACCGTATCGTAAGCGAGCAACAGAATCATCATCATAAATATGGTCACGCAAACCACGGTTGTGGAACCTTTGATCTCGTCCCGGCTGGGCCAAGAGATCTTCTTGAATTCGGATCTCGCTTCAGCGAAAAACCCTTTTAAGTCCGCGATTAACGTCACTTGTTTCTCACTTTTCTTTTTTAATGGCAGGGCAGGCAGGATTCGAACCTGCAACGCGCGGTTTTGGAGACCGCCGCTCTACCATTAGAGCTACTGCCCTAGGAAATTCGGCTTATTTGGTTTCCTTATGCAAGGTATGCTTGCGGCACCACCGGCAATATTTTTTGACTTCCAGCTTATCTGGAGTCTTCCGCTTGTCACGGGTCTTGTGATAATTGCGGCGCTTGCAATCGGCGCAAGCTAATGTGATCTGTTCACGCATTTGCGTTCATTCCCTCAGTTTCTGAATTATTCGATGATCTCGGTAACGACACCAGCGCCCACCGTGTGGCCGCCTTCACGGATCGCAAACCGCAACTCTTTTTCCA
>CAYXYA010000392.1:0-2336 GCA_964469185.1 uncultured bacterium
ACACCGATGACGGCCTATCTTTCAGTCGCCTCCAAAACCGCCGGGTTCGCCGCGTTCGTCCGTCTGTTCTGGGTCGGTTTAAGCGTTCCCGCGCTTCAACCAGTCTGGATCGGGCTTTTCGCCGTCCTGGCTGTTTTAAGCATCATCCTGGGTAATTTAGAGGCGATCCCGCAACGGAACATCAAACGCATGATGGCCTATTCCTCCATCGCCCAGGCGGGTTACATCTCGACCGGTTTTTTGGCCGGTGGGCAATTAGGTTTGACCGCCGTTCTGTTCTATGTCTTTGTTTATCTTTTCGCCAATATGGGGGCGTTCATGGCCATCGCGCTGGTCTCGGGTAAAACAGGTACCGATCGGATCGAGGACTACGCCGGCATGTGGAAACGGTCGCCCCTCATCGGCGTTGTTCTCCTCGTTTGTTTGTTGTCCCTGGCGGGTGTTCCGCCCTTCGCTGGATTTTCCGGTAAGTGGTATCTTTTCGGTGCGGCCATCTCAAAAGGCTACACCTGGCTGGCCATGGTCGGCATGATCTTTAGCGTCGTTTCCCTTTACTATTATTTACAAGTCGTGCGGCAGGCGCTCATTGTGGACCCGAAGGATAGCTCACCCATCGAAATGAATTGGGTGGAAACAGCCGTCTTGGTCCTTTGTGTGGCGGTGACCGTGACCTTAGGGTTTTGGCCAACGCCGGTCATGCAGTTAGCCGAGTCGGCGGCCGCGACGCTTTTTAAATAGAACTCGTTGTCAAGGGACAGCTCTCCCTTGTCATTAATGCTTCGGATCAATTTCAAAATTCGATTGAATCACCTTAGAGGTACGCGTACCGAGCTGCCACCTGGCCATCCCCCGGGCAAAGCCCGGGGCCATGGCAGCCGGTTTTCCAACCTCCGGCCGACCGCCGGAGGTTTTTTTGTTTCTGGATATTTAAACACCTTACAAAAACGGCCAAGGGAACTCTGATAAACGCCGATGAACGCGGATGGGGCTATAAAATAAAGAATTATCTGCGTGTATTTGCGTTCATCCATGTTCCAATGTCTTTGAGTTTTGTTATGCCTCCTAGTTTTGATACGATGACGTTGATCTGGTCGTGAAAGGTCTCCAATGACGATCCTCGCGGGGCTCCTGGCTGTCGCGTCCGTTGCTTACGCTTTGAGCTGCTGGAACTCATTCCAGTACTATAAAAGCCTGGACACGTCCCGGGACCAGGCGGCGGTGAAGTGGTTGGGGGCGGGTCTTTTTGTCCAGATGGTCTCGCTGTTCGGACAGTGGGTCCAGGAGGGTTTCGCGCCCTTTGTCACGCTGGACGGCATTTTGCTGGCCTTCTCTTTCTCGTTGGCCCTGATCCTGTTCGTGGGACGTTTCAAGACCCCAGTGCCGGTCTTGACCTCGCTTTTCATCCCCTTCATTTTCTTCGTATCGTTCCTGTCCTTTTTCTTCAATTTCAAGAACGCGCCGCTCATGGACAGTCATCTGATGACCATCGGCATGGCCAGCCATATCTTTTTGACTTTTTTGGGTTTTTCCAGTTTCACGATGGGTTTCGGGGTCGGCGTCGCCTTCTGGATCCAGGAAGGCCAGTTGAAACAGCACCAGATGAAAAATTGGAGCTACCGGCTTCCCGCGCTGGAGATCCTGGAAAGCCTGACGGTCTTTTACATCGGTCTGGGTTTTGTTTTCTGGTCGGGCGGACTGGGGCTGGGGTTCCTCCAGGCCTATCAGGTCTGGAACCGCGTCCCTTTCTTGGACCCCAAGATCTTCGGGTCCTTCCTCGTGCTGGTCATCTACGCCATTTTTTTCCTGCTGCGCTGGGGACTTCGGATGCGCGGCAAAAAGACGATGCTTTTCGTCATGATCGGGTATTTTCTCGCGCTATTCACGTTCCTGGGTGTCCGCGTTTTTCTGACCACTCAACACGCTTTTTAGAAGGGCAAGGACATATCCATGAAGTTCATCGCTTACGGTTTGAACCACACGACGGCCCCCATTGAAGTCAGGGAAAAATACGCCCTCACGCCCGCGAAAGCCGAGCGCGTCGTCCAGGGCCTGAAAGCCATCGCACCGGAAGTTGTTTTTCTCTCCACCTGCAACCGCGTCGAATTTTACTTCACGTCCACGAATCCGGAAAAAACCACCGGCGAGATCCTCAGATCGCTCAACGCGATCCACAAACTAAAACCCGGCGAGATCAAAAAATATTTCTATATGTACGAGGATGTCGAGGCCTTTTCCCATTTGTTCCGCGTCGCCAGCTCGCTCGACTCCATGGTGGTCGGCGAACCGCAGATCCTGGGGCAGGTGAAAGAGGCCTATGAGATATCCAAAGAAGCGGG
>CAYXYA010000393.1:0-2336 GCA_964469185.1 uncultured bacterium
CATGGATCGATTGCCGCATGAATTCGACTTCGTCGAAAAGCGTGAGGTCTTTGGCGTGGCCGCTTGTGGACTCGGCCAATTCTTCTTTCGCGCTGACGAGGGTCCCGTCGATATCGAAAAGGATCAAGTGGGTAAGTGGCATTGAAATTAAATGACTCGCTCGTACTCGTTCAAGTCCTTCTTCCAGACCACCACGCCGCAGAAGCGGTCGCCTTCGGGACATTTTGGCAAGGTCCCAGCGAAAGCGCGAAGGGTACAGGGAGGCAGGAGCCATTTGCCGATGCGAGGATGCGTCTCCCGGATCTGCTGGGCTTCGTCCACCGACGCTTTCCATATCTCTTCCTGCGCGTTGTAGCAAAGCCGCATCGCATGCTTATGGTGCAGGTTGAGGAGGTCCGAGGACTCGGTGAACCTGACCGCCACCGCGTTGGGCAAAAGGTAGGCGACGAACTCGTCCGACACGCCCAATTTGCGCAGTTTGCCGATGTTTTCCCAGGTATGGTCCATGATCTGTGCGAATTCCTTGGTCAATTGAGCGTCCTGCTCGAACAACACTGGAAGCAGATAGTCGGGTTCTTCCAGGGTCAGGGCGTGAAGCGTAGGCCGAGAGGCCGGGGTCATGCGGTGGCGCTGGTCCTGGGAATCACCCGCGTGGGAAAGCTTTTTGCGGAAGGTGTAGTGGCTGTGGAAAAGAGCGCGCGTGAGTTTGCTATGGGTCGTGACGTTCAAGGTCTCACCTAAATACTTGTTTTTCGAGGGATCTAGGGCCATGGCGATGGCGTCGTCGTCGGATAGAGCCGACGCCGGCAGACCAAAAACTTCCCGCACGGCGCAGGCCAATATCCTCTCCCCCTCTTTGGAATAATCCACCAGCTTCGACATGCGGCCGTCCAGGGAGGCGTCGAATTCCTTCCGGAATTCTCGGTGCGAGGCCGTCGTCGAATGGAATGACTCGATCATTTGATACTCGGGGGTGGACTCGAAATCCATCGGCTGTTCCAGGATGGCCTTGTACTCGGGTGAATGCTCCAGGACGGCCTCCACCATCTTGCCCACTACAATGCGTTGTTCCAGCGGCGCGTCGAAGGTCTGGCAAAGACGCCAGTAGCGAAGGAGGGTGATGCCCGAGATCGTGTGGTAAAGATAGGCGAAAGTCGCCACCGGCAGGACATAGCGGGCGACTTCCTGGGATTTTTTCTGGATGGCTTGCGCGGCCTTTTTGTTGGTCTCGTCGATACCCTTGAACCGCTTGAAGTACTCCCGAGCCACGAGAGGTTTCAACTTTTCCTTGAGGGAGAGGTAAGCCTCTGTTTGAAAGGTAACGGTTTCCTGGTAGATCTTCGCCGCCTCGCCCGTCAAAGGCGGCATGGCGACCTGTGAGGGATCCACCGCCACATAGCGCTGGGAAACCTGCTCGGAGTTATAGAAAGGATGGCTGTGCAGGAAACTCCAGAGGAACTGACGCGAGACGTTCTCGAGGGAGAATTGGAAATGGGCGTGTTGAAAAGTGGTGTGGTGACCGGCCTTGTAGATAGATTGGGCCAGATCGTCGCGCTTTTGATGACGGTCCGCGCGTTTCTCGTCGTCCAACCCGACACCGGAGACCTGATCGGTCGTGATGATGCCCTTGCTGGAATAGCAAGTACGGGCCGTGGCCACCGCGTTGTCGAAGGGCTTCACGAAAGTGTTCACCAAAGTGACTTTGGGTTCGGTGGATAAAAAGGAAGAGGGTTCGGTTTCGATAAGCTTAGGCATGAAAGCTCTTTAAATGACGATGTGGATCGTTGAGAGGAGTCGCGAAGGTCATTTTAGCTGAAAAAGATTTTATCGGTATTTAAAAAAATCGGGGACTAAAGTCTTAAGAAGACTTTGTTTTTAGTGCAGATCCAGGTCGCGATAGAAACGATGACCAGGACCACCACGCCATCCATGACATCCCCGACTTCAGGCATCCCGCGTTGGAAGATGACTTTGACGTAGTAATAGAAGCCTTCCGAGAACAAATAAGCCAAAAGGGCATTCTGGCCAACGGGAACGAGCGACAGGTCGGCCCACTTGCGGGTTTTCATGATCTCGATGACCCAATAAAAGAAGAGATAGACCAGGCAGGCGATCCCGGACGAGACCAGGACATAGGAGACGGTGGCGCTGTTCTTGTCGATCCCATAGAGGGGCCTGAGCAACATCCCCGCCGAGTAAAGGCCCAACCCAAAAACGGCCATGAAAGCGACCTTGTCGAGGACCGTTCTTTTTTCTTTCCCAACGAACAGATTTCCGACCAGCATCCCGGCGATGACCGTCGCCGTCCGCGAACCAAAAGCTTCCTTAAGGTCATT
>CAYXYA010000394.1:0-2335 GCA_964469185.1 uncultured bacterium
CCATGAAGACGTTCCCCGTCATCTGGATCTTGAAGGTGTTCGCCGGGGTAGTCGTCACCGCGGAAGAGGTCAGGTTGCTGAAGGTCACCGGACCGGCCACGATCGTATCCGTGCCCGCCGCGTTGACGTAATGAAGGTTCACCGCGTTCGTTGTATCGTTGATCCCCAGTTCGTAATAAGACGCGCCGACCGGCGTGGAGCCGCTCAATGTCTGGGTCTGGACCCTGAAGATCGGTCCTCCAGGATAAGTCGATGCGCCTTGCCCGTAATAATCGAACTGGATCGTCCCATCCACCGTGTAACTGTCATTGTTGGTGATGATCTGAGCCGGACTGCAGGGCTGGGTGATCGACATTTTCCCAGGATGGGTCGACACATCATAATCAGGCGCGCCCGCGGTCTGGTTACGCTCGGTCCAGTTCAAGAGATTGGTGCTGAAATTATCCGAGGCGATGGTGACGGAGGACCCATTGCAACTGGAGTTCGTCACCGCCATCGAGTAGGTCACCGCGCTCCCGATATTGACGCTGGTCGGGCTGGCGGTCTTCGTGATAGTCATGGCGGGCGGCAAGACAGTAAAGGTCGCGGGGGCGGAAACAGTGGTCCCGGCGTTGGAGCTCTTCGCGAAATTATCCACGTAGATGGTCCCGCCCGTGGCGTTACAGGGCACTTGTTCGGTAATGCTCACGGTGTGGATACCGCAGGTGGCGAAGCTTCCCAGGTTCCAGACGTATAGGTTGCCGATGATGGTGGTTGGGGCCGGATTGCTGGAGACATAGGTCGGCGGGTTAGGAAGGGTATCCGAGAAGACCAAGTTGTTCTCGGCGACCGTGTTGTAGTAGGTCAAATTCCATTTGAAGGTACTGCAAGGCAGGCCGCTGGAAGGGCTGGCGGCGATGCTGGCTCCGGGCAGAGGATCCTTGACGAGGAAGTTATAAATATTCGCGATGACCTTGTCGTTCTCCAGGTACGATCCGCAAACGCCCATGCCTGAGACCGCAAAGAACTCACGGTCGCCGTACATCAAGAATTTTCCATTGCTGGCCGGGGCCTGCTCCTGACAGCCGGTGAAGGATTCCATCGTCGTTAATTCACTGACCGCGTAACCGTCCGCGGTCGCGGAGTTAAAATAAAGCGCCGTCCCGCTTCCCATCTGGCTTACCGGGATAGCACCCGATCCATTCGTGTTGATGGCGCCCGCGGTGACGGCCAATGACTGATTGTTCGTGCCGAAATTCTGCGCCGAGAGAGCACCCGGGCCGTTCAGGATCCAGGGATCGGCCGCATTCAATTGAGTCGTGAATACAGGGGACGTACTGACCACATTGGTCATGAAGTCGACCATGCTGGTGTACCGGGGCAGGTCGATATATTCCCACAAGAAGAATAGACTGCCCCGGTTCGCCATATAGTCCGCGTAGATATATTCATCCGTGCCGGGCGTCGTCGAGGGCCCGGTCATCGGACTGCAGGTGCCGGTGAGATTAGGCCAGCGCGCGTCCCAGATCTGGTCGAAGTTGGCGGCAAGACCCGACCCGCTCGTGGGGATCCCAGCCGCGATCAATTCGGCATTAAGATTAGTAGCGCAATCCACTTCGAGCACCGTGACCGTAGCGCCTTCGCAGATCAGGTCATTCGCTATATTGAGCATACCGCCGCCCCCGTTCTGATTGATGACGAGCAGGACGTTCTGGGGAGGAGGAGGACCGATCACTGTGTTAGCCAAAAGGCTGGAGGGAATCAGGGTGGAAAAAAAAGCCAAGAGGATCACGACCCCCTTCAAAAACTTGAGGGGGTTCGTTGAAAACGTTTGACTTAATTTCCAAAAATACTTTTTCATTTTCCCTGTGCTTTTAAAAAAATTAATACTTTTTGCTTGAACCTCCGCTGGTGTGGTGGCGTTGTGGGTGTTGTAAAACCAGCTTTGAACTCATCTTTCGTTTATTACCTAACAGCGTTTTTAACCAAAACTAAAATCTTTTTTAGGTAAAACGAAAACCCTTTTTCCTTATGGAATTACAATATTCCGAACTGATTTTAGATTATTCACCATAAAAAAAATTACGGTTTGTTGCGCTTTTTATCTTCTTTTTACACCTAAAGTTTATCACGAAATAAGCGAAAATGACCCCTAAAGACCCAAAAAAGGTAACGGTTTAACCTGAAGTTTGACCGGTCAAAACAGGGATGAAATAAGCGGAAATAAGGGCAAGGTTGACACTCGAAGAAAGACTAATGAACGAGACAAGAACGAATGAGACCATCAGGGATTACTTACGATATTGAGATCGGTACTATACCGACCCCTATGGCTGCCTTATGGAAGGTCGGCATG
>CAYXYA010000395.1:0-2319 GCA_964469185.1 uncultured bacterium
AAGGTGCTCTACGTCAAACAAAGCGGCAAAAAGATTTTTTATATCGTGGATGCCGGCATGGGGGATCTGATCCGGCCTTCGCTTTACGATGCTTACCACCGTATCGCGCCCGCTGAAGGGTCCCAGAAGCCAGCGCAAACGGTGGATGTGGTCGGTCCCATCTGTGAATCGACCGATTTCTTCGCCAAGGGCCGCAAGTTGCCCGTGATGAAACGGGGCGATTTGATGGTTGTTTTCTCGGCCGGCGCTTACGGTAGCGTGATGGGAAGCACCTACAATTCCCGGCCGCTCGCGCCCGAAGTCGTCACGAGAGGGAACCGCTTCGCGGTCGCCCGCCAAAGGCAGACGAAGGAAGACTTGGTGCGCTTGGAGAAGTTCGCTCTCTGACGCTTTGTTCCGCAAACTTTGCTTGCGATAGAAGTTAAAACTACGTAATATAACTTTTACTTCGACACAAACCTCCGTCAGGAGGTTTTGTCGTATTAGGGCAGAATTTTTTGGCTGCTCCGACAGGAGACCGCATGTTTCGTGGCGCTTATACGGCGTTAGTGACGCCTTTTAAAAATGGGAAAGTCGATTATTCAGCCCTTGAAGCTCTGATCGAACATCAGATCACCAACGGTATCGATGGCCTCGTGCCATGCGGAACCACCGGCGAATCGCCCACGTTAAGCGACAAAGAGCACGATGAGGTCATTGCCTTTACGGTGAAGACCGTCAAAAAAAGAGTGCCGGTCATCGCCGGGACAGGTTCCAATTCTACCGCTGAAGCCATTGACCGCACTCGTCACGCGAAAGCGTCCGGCGCGGACGCCGCTCTGCTGGTCTCTCCTTATTACAACAAGCCGAACCAGAGGGGATTGTTCGCCCATTTCACCGCTATCGCGGACGCGGTAGACATTCCTCAGATCCTCTATAACATCCCCGGCCGCTCGGTCATCAATATCAATCCGGAAACCGTGGCGGAACTTTCGCGCCACCGCAACATCGTGGGAATCAAAGAAGCCAGCGGTAATTTAGAACAGATGATCAAGATCAAATCCCTCTGCCGTCCTGATTTCGACCTGATTTCGGGTGACGATACCATTACGCTTCCAGTCCTTTCGATCGGCGGGGTGGGGGTCATTTCCGTGACCTCTCATATCTTGCCGCGGGAAACATCCCGAATCGTCCACAGTTATCTCGAGGGGAAAACCGATGAGTCGCGCGACCTGTTCCTGAAATACGCGGAGTTGGTCAAGCTGGTCATGGGTATTGACGTGAATCCTACTGGCATCAAAACAGCACTTGTCCTTCGGGGGCAAGTGGCGGAGGAATTCCGGTTGCCGTTGGTGCCATTAACACCTGACGCGAAGGAAACCCTTCGGGCGCAGTTAGAAAAATACGGTTTGTTGTCGGTTACGGCTGGTTCAGGACGTGCGCGATGAGCCTTCGTTTAGCGGTTTCCGGCGCGACCGGACGCATGGGCCACACCATTCTGGAATTGGCTTCTCATGACAAAACTTTTGAGATCAGCGGCGCGTTGGAAAGCGCCTCGAATACGGCTGTGGGAAGATCCCTTTCTGATGTTCTTCCGTCTTTGGGGCCGGTTTTCAAAACGCCTGTCGTTTCTGAACTTTCAAAGCTTAGCTCCAAGCCGCAAGTTCTCATCGATTTCACTCAGCCGCAAGCGACTCTGGCTTACCTTAAAGAGGCTCAGGCTTCAGGTGTCGGCCTGGTCATTGGCACGACCGGGTTTTCCGATGCCGAGAAAGCCCAGATCCAGGACGCTTCCAAAAAGATCCCTATCGTCATGTCAACAAACATGAGTGTTGGGATGAATTTGCTTTTCGCTTTGGTAGAAGAAGCCGCCGCCAAACTGGGGAAGACCTATGACGTGGAGATCGTCGAAGCGCATCATCACTCCAAAAAAGACGCTCCTTCGGGTTCGGCTCTCAGCTTAGGCGAGGCAGTTGCTAAGGCTTGGAAAGTGAAACTTAATGATGTCGCCACCCATGGCCGCGAGGGCCAGGTCGGCGAACGGAAGAACGGCACGATCGGATTCCACGCGGTACGAGGAGGGGATATCGTTGGAGACCATACGGTCCTATACGCTGGTCCGGGCGAAAGATTGGAATTGACCCACCGAGCTCACAGCCGCGAGGCTTTCGCTCAAGGCGCGCTCAAGGCCGCTTTGTTCCTAGTTGGCAAAAAAGACGGCTTATATGACATGTGGGATGTTTTGAATCTCCGCTCCTCCTCGAAGTAAACCTTGAAGATCGCTAGACTCCTTCACGATGGAAAACCGCGTTGGGCATCACTGGAATCGGCGGATACTTA
>CAYXYA010000396.1:0-2304 GCA_964469185.1 uncultured bacterium
TTACCCGTGGCGACGTGTTTTTGAAAAAAGTGAACGCGGGACATTTGACGGCGGTCATCGATAAGTTACGTCAGATCGGCGTGACAGTGGAAGTGTCGCCGGACGGTATTCGAGTGAAGGGAAGCGGGAACTACAAACCAGCGGACGTGATGGTCCTGCCCTATCCTGGGTTCCCCACGGATATGCAGGCGCAGATCATGGCCCTTTTGGCGGTCGTGCCGGGTATCAGCCTGGTCACGGAAACCATCTGGGAGAACCGTTTCATGCATGTGTTCGAGATGAACCGCATGGGAGCGGATATCAACATCGACCGCAGTCACGCAGTGGTGAAGGGTGTGGCGAAACTCACCGGCGCGCCGGTCATGGCCTCGGACCTCCGGGCTAGCGCGGCGCTCATCCTGGCGGGTTTGGTGGCGGAGGGGGAAACGCTGGTCCAGCGTATCTATCATCTGGACCGGGGATACGAAAAGATCGAGCAAAAGCTCTCGGCTTTGGGCGCGGATATCAAAAGAATCGACTGATCTTCACGATAAACAGTTATCTTTTATTTGAGTCAGAAGCCTTAGTATTAGGTTACGTCGATGGGCAAAATGAGGGAGGTCTCCTATGCGGATCCTGAAATACTCCAACAAAAAAGACCGTCTAGCCATTGAAAAACTGATCCGCCGGGAGCCCTTGGTTTCCATCAAGGGCGCGGGAACCAGGTCGTCCCTCACCAAGAAGACCTTCGGCAGGGACCTGACCCCCGAACAAGCGGTCGACCGAATCGTGGGCGACGTGCGCAAAAAAGGAGACCAGGCTCTTTTCTCCTATACGCGCAAATTCGACGGATTCGCGGTCAACGCCAGGAATATCCGGGTCACTTCCTCCGAGATCAAGCAAGCCTTGAAGTCCCTGCCTTCGGCTATCGAGACGGCCATCAAGACCGCTATCCGCAATGTCCGGGCTTTTCACGTCAAAGAAAAACCTTCCCGCTGGTTCCATAACGGACCTCAAGTGGCACTGGGCCAACGCTGGACGCCGGTGGACCGGGCGGGGCTCTACGTGCCGGGCGGTCTGGCCGCTTATCCTTCTTCCGTCATCATGAATGTGATTCCCGCAAAAGTAGCGGGTGTTAAAGAAGTCATCGTTGTGACGCCCGTCAAAAAAGACGGCAAGGTGAATTCCATCGTTCTGGCCGCGGCGCATTTATCCGGGGCTGATACTATCCTCAAAGTCGGCGGTGCTCAGTCCATCGCCGCCCTGGCTTACGGCACCAAGTCCGTCCCCGCGGTCGATAAGATCACGGGTCCCGGAAATCTTTTCGTGGCGTTGGCGAAGCGCAAAGTCTTTGGACAGGTCGGTATCGACGGATTCCCCGGCCCGAGTGAAGTCCTCATTCTCGCCGATGGAACGGTACCGGCTTCTTGGGCGGCGGCGGACCTTTTGGCCCAGGCGGAACACGATGAGATGGCCATGCCCCTGATGGCGACTTATTCCCTTAAATACGCACAAGAAACCGCCAAAGAAGTGGAACTCCAGCTCGAGCTTTTGGAACGGGAACAGATCGCGGCCGATTCAATCAAAAGCCGCGGCGCCATCATTCTCGTGAGGAACCGCAAACAGGCGGAAGAATTCTCGAACCGCTTCGCTCCCGAGCATTTGGAGATATTGGCGAAGGACGCGCGCAACTGGCTGCCGGAACTGCACCACGCCGGGGCCATTTTCATCGGCGCTTACAGCGCGGAAGCTTTCGGAGATTACACCGCGGGGCCGAATCACGTCCTGCCGACCGGCGGCACCGCCCGGTTCTCCTCAGGTCTTTCAGTGTTCGAGTTCCTGAAGCGCACGAATATGCTCGAGATCAAAAAGCCCGGCCTCAAGGCCCTGGGCAAGGCCACGGTTGACTTCGCCGACGAAGAAGGTTTGGGCGCGCACGCCCAAAGCGTTCTCTTTAGGTTGGGACGGGATCTGTAAGCATGTCATCCATGAAAAATTGGTTCCGTCCGTCCGTTCTCAAGATGAAGGGCTACACGCCCGGGGAACAACCGAAGAACGCCTCGACCATCAAGCTGAACACCAACGAAAATCCCTATCCGCCTTCCACTCCTGTCCTGAAAACTTTGAGGAGTTTGGGCGGCGACCGTCTGCGTCTTTATCCCGAACCGACCGCTGATACTCTCCGTCAAAGGCTGTCCAAGGTTTACCGCTGGCCGGTGAACGGCATTTTGGTGGGCAATGGGTCGGATGAGATCCTCTCTATCCTTTTTCACGCTTCGGTGGGGAAGGGCGACCTGGTCCAATATCCCGATCTCACCTATAGCC
>CAYXYA010000397.1:0-2301 GCA_964469185.1 uncultured bacterium
GGATAATGGTGACCAGTTCAGGAGCGGGAGGGGTTTATGTCCAAACCAGTTTTATGTGTACTTTCAGGATTGATGGTGATTTTATTGGTTTGCGCTGCTGTTTTTCCAGCTTGGGCGAAAGGTAAACCGAAAATGAGATCTACGCTTCGTCTGCAAAGCAAGTCGTTCACCATGGGCGGAAAAATCCCCGATCAATACACATGTAAGGGCCAAAATATCTCCCCTGAACTTAATTGGAAGGGCGCGCCTGCCAAGACCAAGAGTTTCGCGCTGATCGTGGATGATCCGGACGCCCCCAGCCAAACTTGGGTCCATTGGGTGATCTACAACATTCCCGTCAAACCCGCGGGCGTGGACGCGAATGTTTATGAGCTTCTCGAAGGTTTTCCGCGGGATGACAAGACGACGGGCGGTATTTTGCAGGGTTCCAATGATTTTAAGAAGATAGGCTATGACGGGCCCTGCCCGCCTAGCGGTATTCACCGATATTACTTTCATTTGTACGCCCTCGATACGGTGCTCAGCCTTCCCGCCGAGGCGATGAAGTCTCTGTTACTGCACGCGATGAAGGGGCATATTTTGGCTGAAACGCAACTCATGGGGACGTACGGGAAGTAAATATTTTAAATTGAAAGGATCGTTCTATGTCATCCAAGATCTGGCTGTGGGCTTTGTTAGGATTTGTCCTGGTTTTTTTCCTCATGCTGGCGGGTTCCTATAACGGGTTGGTGTCGGCGAGTCAGGCCATTGACGCTGGCTGGGCCCAGGTGGAAAACGACATGCAGAGGCGGTATGACCTCATTCCCAATCTAGTGAGCACGGTGAAGGGCTACGCCAAGCACGAAAGAGAACTTTTGACCGAGGTGACCCGCCTGCGTAGTCAGTGGGGCGAAGCCAAGACCCAGGCTGAAAAAGCCAACGCTTCCGATGGTTTGAGCAATGCTTTGAGCCGATTGATGGTGGTTATCGAGAAATATCCGGACCTGAAGGCCAATGAGAATTTCCTGAAGTTACAGGATGAGTTGGCGGGAACGGAAAACCGCATCGCGGTGGAACGCAAACGTTTCAACGAGGCGGTGCAGGAATATAACGTGAAGGTCCAAAGCTTTCCAAGCAACTTGGTGGCCTCTATCTTCAACTTCAAGACGAAGGACGCTTACTTCAAGATGGTTCCGGAAGCTAAGCAGCCGCCGAAAGTTGAATTTTAAATTTTTTTAAATACGAATCACACGGAGTAAATCTTCTGCGTTAGAAGGTTTACTCCGTATTTTTTTAGGGAGAATTTATGGGTTTGGGCGGAGTTATTGTCCTTCTTTTGTTCGCGCTCATCGTGGCTTACATTCTTTACACCGAAAAATATTTTCATCACGCAAAGTCCGGTAGTGATTCGCCTTTCGCCGGCCTGCCTAAGGTCCAAGTGAACCTAGTGCAGGCGCCGCTGGATATGACCGAACGCTTGACGCCCAAATGGCAAAAAGACTACACCCAAAAGCTGAAGGACCAGGGTTATCACTTAATGGGCGATTATTCCTACGCCGCGACGCTTTTCTTCTGGGCCCGAGTTTTCATCGCGCCGGACAAAAAGTCGACACTACTCCTTGTCAATTGGGTGGAAGGAAAAGACGCCGGCAAGGTGATCATTAGCAATTTGGAGATCTACTCCTTCAGCGGTAATTCCTTTATTTTGACCGCTTGCGCCCAGGACGGGGCCATCAAATTGTTGACGGGCTCTAATCGTCCCAGCGAGGAACAATTGTCCCTTCATCTAAAAGCGGTCTACGCCGAAGTTTCGGCTCAACCCATCATCGATGAGCATCAACAGCGCTTAAGATCGTGGGAAGCGAAAGGCGAGAAGGTCCGCGAATTGAATCCTTCCAACGTTTTGGCGAGTCTCTCGAAGGTTTTTTCGTGACGGGACTTATATATTTAAATCCCTGAACAGCTTTCTTTTTTTGCCCCTTCCCTCTCCAGCCCTCATCCATCTAGGGGGTTTTGTAAGATCGTTTGTGAGGACCTCTGTTTCGCTCCACCCATCCCCCAATGGGTCCCTTTCGCTCACTTGAGATGATCCAGGCGGGCCATTTGGCAGGGGCTTTCGAAGAAAGGGGCAGGGTGTTTTTTAAGTCTTTAAAAACCCAGACCTTCTCCAACGAAGACCCCGACCAAAAGCCGGATTGGATCCTTGAAAACCGAGCGAAAGGGCCCCACTGGGGGATGGGTGGAGCGAGACAGTTGTTTGACCGTGCGTTATCCCAAATAGGTGACGGATGGCGGTCTGAGTGGAGAAGGTCGAAAAAGAAA
>CAYXYA010000398.1:0-2286 GCA_964469185.1 uncultured bacterium
GCGGGCCGCCGGGATACGGGCCACTGAAATCGGGCTTTCACGAATTCTTCGGATAAAAAACGGTAATCACCCGCCACCACCAATCCTTTGGAAGCTTCTCCGGATCTTTGGAGATACTCCGCGATAGCCGCCACCGCGATCTTCACGTTCGCGAAGGTGAAGTCCTCCGCGATGATCGCCCGCCAACCTGAAGTTCCAAACGTGATCTTGGCCAAGTGAAATTCCTTTATAAAACCGAAAATCTGAGAAGCCCTTACATTTTAAAGAAAAAAAGGAGAAATGAAACATTCCCCCGTCAGTTTTGCTCATCCATTAGTCTTTAACCGCCAATTCGAGACATGGCTTGCTCAATCTCAGGCGCTTTGAACCAAAAAGCATGGCCTTCGGGTTTGCCATACGCCGCTTTTAAAATTCGTTCTTTAAGAATGGCATCTGAAATACCTTCCCTTAAAAAAGGCCGCAAAGCTAACCCGTCGGCGTGGGCCATGCAAAGTTTCAAGAATCCGTCAGCTGATAACCGCAGGCGATCGCAACGGGAGCAGAAAGATTCGCTCACCGAACTGATGAATCCGACCTTGCCCGAAGCCCCCGGGAGACGATAGTCCGTCGACGGAGCGTGGGCATAACTTGGGACGGGCTCTAGTTTTCCAAAGGTTTTCTCGATCATTCCTCGGACTTCCAGCGGCGGCACTCCTTGGGAGCGTTCCAAGTTCACGGAAGCGGTCACAGGCATATATTCAATGAACCGCACTTCCCAAGAACGATCCAACGTCAATCGGGCTAATTCAATAACATCTTGTTTGTTCTCTTGAAGGACGACGCAATTGATCTTGATGCGGGTCAACCCCGCTTCTTCCGCGGCCAAAAGACCTTTCCAAACTTTTTTAAAGTTTCCGCCCCGGGTCATGGATCTAAACCGGCTTTCGTCCAGCGAATCCAGGCTGACGGTTATCCGTTTTAAGCCCGCTTTTACCAAAGGGCCCGCCAGGGCTTCTAAATGAGTTCCGTTAGTGGTCATGCCTAGATCCTTTATCGGCAATAGGGACAGTCGTTCGACTAATTCGACCAGATCGGGGTAAAGCAGGGGTTCCCCTCCCGTGATTTTCACTCGTTCGATACCCATTTCTACCAGAAGCTCTACCAAGCGTATTTTTTCCCCGAGGGTAAGAAGGTTATCTGAAGACAGCCAGGAAATTCCCTCGGCGGGCATACAATAACGACAGCGGATGTCGCATCGATCCGTGACTGACAACCTCAAGGTTTTAAATAAACGACCAAATTGGTCTTTCAGCATTGGCGCCTTCCGACATTTTCGTTGTGTAAATCGGGTGGATTCCATAACCTACCACTTTACCTCCCTGAAAGAAGCAGAAAACATGCCAGATGAAATATGGCACGAACTTTGCTCCGTGAGCCGCTAGGAGTTGTTCATGCATTTCTTCCCTCTTGCCATTTTGGTCGTGGCCTTTCTCTATTCTTCGGTAGGCCATGGCGGCGCCTCGGGTTATTACGCCGTCGGCATACTGCTAGGCTTAAACGCCCAAGATCTTAAACCCCAAGTATTGATCTTGAACCTTTTCGTGGCCGGTCTATCGGCTTACGCCTTCACGCGCAAAGGACACTTTCGCCTTCAGCTTTTAGTCCCTTTGGCGCTGGCTTCCATGCCTTGCGCTTTCTTAGGCGCCAAACTAGCTTTGCCGGTCATGACCGCGAACCGCGTTCTGGGCGCCTGTCTTATTTTCGCCTCCTTCCGCCTCATCCTGCACGATTGGCTTCAAAAGAAAACCACGGAAACCCAGCCTCATCCGCCTCAACGATGGCTCTTAATGACAGTAGGAGGCCTACTCGGCCTGATCGCGGGAATCACGGGTGTGGGGGGCGGGATCTATTTAAGTCCTATTCTCCTTTTAACGGGATGGGCGTCTGCTGGAGAAACCGCGGCGGCATCTTCCTGGTTTATCGTGTTAAACTCGGCCTCCGCGCTTGGTGGCCTTTCGAACTCCATGGGCAACTTTGAGATCCAATGGCTTTGGATCACCTGCGGCTGTGCCGGGGGCCTCCTGGGCGGCTGGATCGGCGCTAACCGTTTACCCGTAAGATGGTTCAGAAAGATCTTGGGGTTGGTACTTTTTATCGCCGCCGTTAAACTCGTATCACTTTAGGAGAAGTGATGATCTCTATCGAACATAAAACCGAAACCCATCGGACGGCCCGCGCCCAAGCGGTCGTCAAGGTAGCCCCGGTGACCGTGAAGCGTTTGAAACGCAATGACCTCCCCAAAAAAGA
>CAYXYA010000399.1:0-2285 GCA_964469185.1 uncultured bacterium
GCGACGAATACCGTGATCAATACCGTCACAAACACCTCTACCAACACGGCCACGAATACGGTTACCAAAACACCGACGGTGACCTCAACCCATACGGCTACAAAAACCTCGACGAATACGATGACCAGCACCATCGCCAATTTGTCGACGAATACTTTGACAGCTACGCCGTCAAGTACTCCTACGGGCACGGCGACCCCGACTTCCACCGATTCAGCTTCACCGACCGCGACGAATACCCTTCCGAATTCCCCGACGAATACCGCCACTCGCACATCGACGGCGACGCCGTCGAATACGCCTACGCCCACATCGACGAACACGGTCGCCAATACCGCGACGCTCACTTGGACGAATACGCCCGTGAATACGGCCACTAAAACCTCGGTGAATACCCCGACGGCTTCGACTACGCTGTCGCCAACGTCGACGGCTACGCTCACCACTACGCCTTCGGCTTCGCCGACAGTGACGAACACGATCCTTAATACGCTGACTTCCACGCCGACACCGAAACATAAACATAAAGGTCCTGTCCTTTATCCCAATCCCGCCACGGGGGGGTCGGTCCAACTCCAAACATCCCTGGATTCGCAGTCGGACGTTTCGGTCTCGATCTTCACGCTGGCTTTCCGGAAGGTAGCGGGACAGGTCTTCCCCGCGGTGCCCGCTGGAACGGATGTATCGTTGGACCTGTCGGATAAGAACGGAACGCCCCTAGCCAACGGCCTTTACTACGTCGTGATCGAGGCGGAGGGGGGAAGATCGATGACCAAGCTTCTCCTATTGCATTGAGGACCCGATGAGGCTTTTGACGCTGGGTTTATCCTTGGTCCTTTTTCTTTGGCCAGATCCTTCCCAAGCCGGAGCCTTGAAGAACAAAGGGCCCTTGGGCGTTTCCGGATGGCTCCTCGTTTGGGAACCGGAAGGAATGACTTCCTTCGAGAAGAACGCCTCTCTCATCGACCGTGTCTACGTCGAATGGTATACCTGCGGTCCTGACGGCATGCCCCATCCCAACGAGGAAGCGACCCCTGAGTTGAAACAAAGAGTGTGGAAAGCCGCCCTCGCGGGCCATTGCCAGGTCTGGTATGAACTGAGCAATTGGAACGAGGAAACCCATGAGCATGATTCCAACTTCGTCGAAAAATTCCTCGACAACGATGATCTGAGAAAAAAACATATTCAGGCCCTGGTCGATTACGGATCAAAAGAGAAGGTCGCAGGCATCCAGATCGATTATGAGAATTTGGATAAAGAGGATAAGGACGATTTCAGCCGTTTTATGGCGGAACTGTCGCAGGCTTGTCACGCCAGCGGGCTGCTCCTGGGGATCGCAGTCCATCCTAAAACCGAGGACGCGGGGGAGTGGAACGGCCCGCAGGCCCAGGACTACGACGCCCTGGGAAAAGTCGTGGATGAGATCGTGTCCATGACCTACGACCAACACGAGGACAGCGGCGGCGCGGGACCTATCGCCTCTCCGGACTGGGTCGAGGCGAACATCCGCTACGCCGCGTCGGTCGTTCCCGTCGAGAAACTCGAGATGGGGATTCCCGCCTATGGATATGATTGGGCCGGGAAGAAAGGCGAGAACATCACCTGGGCACAGCTTCTGGGATTGTGCCAAAAGACGCAGCTGAAACTTCAGCGCGATCCCGGCAGTCATGAGATCAGGGGTTCTTATCCGGGGAACCATCAAGTGTGGTTCGCGGACGCCGGAGCTTTTCAAACGAAGGTGAGTATCGCGAAAGAACATCAATTGGCGGGAGTCGCGGTCTGGCGGATCGGCACCGAGGACCCCCGCTTTTGGGACGTGATCAAGGCCGTGAACGCGCCTGGCGGGCAACACATCTCCTGAAACGCTTCCAGAACAAAGCTTTGGTCCGATTGGTCCCATCACCGCATCTTCGAAAATCACCGTTTTCCATTTTTACCCACCACGATGTTCTCCTGTATAATTAGGAACCTTTTTCACATAAATCTCATCATCGGCAGGAATGAACCTTGGATCCGAATGAAAATCCAGTCAAAGAACTACGCAAGCGGCCCTTCAAGCTCAACGCCAAGTGGATCGTCTTTTTTGTTTGGCTCGCGGCGATGGCTTGGGGATTCAACAAGATACGGCCGCTGATCATCATGTTCCTAGAACCTGAGGCGGGTTTGCGTACCGAAAGTTCGAAGGTGGGCCGGACGACAGAAAAAACGCCGGCTCCTACCAATAATAAAGCTCAAACCTTCAAACATTCCCTGACGCATCCTCCTTTGAAAGCCCCGTCGCGTCC
>CAYXYA010000400.1:0-2267 GCA_964469185.1 uncultured bacterium
TCAAACGCCTCAAGCTTTGATTTTTAAAAATCTCCGTGATCATCTTTAATTTGTCATCTTGAGCGAAGCGAAGGATCTCGGTTTTTCCGGATAACCCAGATTCTTCGTCACCTATGGCTCCTCAGAATGACATCTTAAAACAAAAAAGGAGCCTCCCCGAACGGGAAGGCTCCTTTTTACTTCTATCGTTCAAACTGAGATTGGACTTATTTCACCAACGTCAGGTCGTCGATGGAAAGATCGTAAGACTCATCGTTCATCGTCAAGGGCGCAAAAAGAAGTTCCAAGACCGAATGGTAATCCTGCTTCACCTTGATTCCCCAATCCGGCTGAGCGAGCTTTTTCAGGTCAATATGAACTTTGGTCCAGACCTTGGGAGCGACGAATGAAAGGCGGAAATGCGCGAAATCGGTGACCTGAGACACATAAACCAGGAACACGTAGGATTTTCCATCTCCCTTCGCCATGAACTCGACGGCCGAGAATTGGCTTAGATCCACTGGACCGCCATCCATATCCAACGGGGCTTGAATGGAACAAAAAGGCCAGGGAGCGACCATTTTCCCGAAATGGCCTGTGATCCTCGCGGAATATTTGGAGCCGTTGGCCCCGCCCGGAACGATGAATTTATTCAAGTTCGTCATGGTCGTCCCAAGTTTATGGGTATCCACTTCCGTCTGCCACTTGCCGCCTAAAAGATTGATGATCCCGCCCTTTTCAAAATCATCGACCAAAAGGCTTGTCCCCGTAACCTTCAATTGCTTAGCAGCTTTTTTAGCCTGCGAAAAAGCGACGCTCGAAAATGCCAATGCCCAGCAAGCTCCGATCGCCAAACCCCAGATCAGCTTTTTATCGATCCCTAATTTCACAAGACCCTCCTTGTATTGAATTACTTTTTTAAAAACCCATCAGGCCAACGATTATATCAAGTTCGGGCCATTTTCCAGCGTTGTAAAAACCCCTTTATCTGATCGCGTTCAACCATCGGTCCAGGGTCTTCGCGTTTCCCAAACTGTCCGCCCAATTCATGGATGAGGACTCCCTTTTCCCGCGGCGGATGGATCGAGCGGTCGCGTCCGCTTCCCACACATATAAACTCTGACTGCTTTTTACCGTGAGGGTTTGAACGCGGTTTCCCTTGCGGATGAGGATCTGAGTTTTTCCCGCTTTACGCCCCGCCGAAAAGGGCATCGGAACCGTGATGGAACCTTTGGAACCGTGAACACGCAGAACGGTCTCTCCCTCCGTGCGCACACCGCAAGTCACCTCGGCCAGGATATTCCCCGGGAATTTCAACAGCGCCATCGCCCATTCGTCCACGCCCGTGCGGCCGATACGTCCTATCCCGCGGACCTCCAATGGATCGAGAAAAAGTTTCCGATGCGCCGCTCCCGCGATCAACCGGGCCATGGACACGGGATAGCAACCGATATCGAGGATCCCGCCCCCGCCCAGTTTGCGGTTGAAGATCCGGTTCGAAGGATCATAAGCGGCGTTGTAGCAGAAAGAGGATTGGATCAAACGGACTTCGCCGATCGTTCCTCGCCGGATCAGTTCCAGCAATTTGGCGGTTTGAGGATGGGGGCGGTAAGCGAAAGCTTCCATGAGGAATACTTTATGACGCTTGATGGCCGCAATGACCCGCTGGGTCTCTCCGGTATTCATCGTCAAAGGTTTCTCGCAGAGGATATGCTTCCCCGCTTTCGCCGCGCGGATGGCCCACTGGGCGTGAGAAGGATGCGGTGTGGCGATGTAAACCGCGTCGACCGTTGGGTCTTGGAGCAGCGCGGAATAACTGCCGTGGGCTTGCGGGATTCTGAATTGGGACGCGAACCGCCGCGCCGATGAGATCGTCCGGCTTCCCACAGCCGCGAGTCGGCCGGTTTTGGATTCCAGGACGGCATGCGCGAAAACCTGGGCGATACGCCCGGTCGATAAGATCCCCCAGTTGAGTTTAGGATTCATGGTTGAGCCTTAAGAAAGAAGAATGAAAAAACATTTTAACATCGCACGCAAATAATAAAACGAACTTCCCAAATGAAGACTGAGGCGGTAAATATCGAACCGCTTCGCTCACAGGGGAAGTTCCCCCCGTGTATCCCCTTCAGGCCATAGGGGCACACCCCTATGAACCCCAGGTTCGAATCCTTTCACATCAAACATTAAAGCCCTCATTTCAAATAAGAAATGAGGGCTTTAATGGCTGGGGCGGTAGGATTCGAACCTACGAATGCCAGATTCAAAGTCTGGTGACTTACCGCTTGTCG
>CAYXYA010000401.1:0-1473 GCA_964469185.1 uncultured bacterium
GGTTTGCCGTATCGCACATCGGTAAAGGGTGGTGGAACGGCATCCCCAACCGCTTCGCCGGCGCGCTGTACCTGCAATACCTCTGGCTCACCGGTCGTCCTTGGCAGGCGATGGAGGTGCACGCGCTCAACAATAAATTGGTGTACATCCTGCCGCCGTTGCGCGAAGACTCGAAACACCAGGCCGTCATCTGGCTCTCTGAACGCCACGATAAGCTTTGCACGCGCTTACCTGGATGGATCAAGAACTTCCTTGGTCAGTACCCATGGGAGTCATCGGATTCCAGCTCCGTTCTTGTGGAAATTTCTGTCCCGGCCGTTTTGACAGAAATTTCCAGCCCGACCCACATGGACGATCTAGAAATTCTCGAACCTCAAGTGGATGGAGAAGAGGCCGAATCGGTTGCTGAACAGCCTCAGAAAAAAATACTTCGCCTTGCCGGTTTGTTAAGTGCGGCCTATGAACGTTCACCGGATGAAGCACGAGCTGAAATCCAGCGGATATTGCGTCAAGAACCACTGGGACTCATCCTTCTTCAGAAAATGATTAAGCCTGTTGAGAAAGGAGGGGGTCTTCCGGAAAAGGGAAAATCCTTGCGGACAGAAGTTTGGAACGCAATCCGCGAAAAATCTTTCGAAGGGGAGTCCTTGAAAGTATGGCAGGCGCATCAGCCTAAGACTCCCAAAGTAGACAGTACGTTGCCGGTCTTGCCTCGCGAAATAGAGGGGATCCGGGCACTGGGCCATATTTTGGTTAAAGGCCAATTGGTGAGCGGCAGATTGATAGTCGGAGAACACTGGACCACCTTTTTGGAATTTAAAGACGCGGAGTACGAACTGGAAATGAAAGACGGCTGGCCAGTTAGGATCTGGCTGCCTAAACATGGAGTCGGCTTTGAATTCTTTAGAATTTTCGACGTTGACCCTGAAACCGGAGCGCGGCGACTGGAAAAGGTGCATGTCGGGTATATTAAAAAGGAATGGCTGGAAGGCCCACATTCGAAAGTGATCACCGGGGAGTTGGACAAAGTGGGTTCCCTGACAATGGGATCGCGGCCCGTAGACATTCGCGGCAAGCCGGACGGGACCCGGTACTGGATCGAGCATCTGGAAGGACATGGGTGGGAGCGTTTTGAGGTCACAACGATTTCGGATGGACTCCGCACGGCTTTACCCAAGACTTGCCTTCTGGCGGAAACGGGAACTCGAAAAGAGTTCGCCCTCGTCTGGCATAAGCCCAGCGCGCGGTATACGACGGCTTTTTATAAAAGCTTTGCAGATTTCAACCGGCTTAATGAAAACTATGAGATCCATCATTTTCTGTTGAGGCAAAAATCGTTGTTCGTCGGTAACGAGGACTGGATGCAGTTACCCAAAAAATATATCGGCCAGTTTGTAAAAATATTCGATATTCGCAACCCGAGCAAGCGGCGCGCATTGATTGTGGGAGCGGGCATCGTGGGAGACGATGACA
>CAYXYA010000401.1:1483-2245 GCA_964469185.1 uncultured bacterium
TCGTGGCTAAGGCCAGGCCGGGAACATACAGTTTCCACAAAGGCGCCCTCCTGCATACCTATGAAAAATGGAGTGATGCCAAGGTCCCACCTGATTCCAGCTACATTATTGACTTCACGGTTCCGAAAAGCGTCTTTGAGGTGGGAGGTACTTATCGGCGGCTGACGCAGTTCATCGAGGCGTCCGCCCAGTTTAAGTCGGCGTCGAAGGGCCGGAAACTTTTAAAACTGCTTCGCGACAAGCAGGGAGGTCCGATTCTTACGGTAGAAAACATGCCCGTCGTTCTAGACTTGTCCGGAAAGACAGAACAACATTGGCCGCGCGCCGAACTGATGGACACGGCTTGGACCCGCCCCCTGATCCATTGGCAGAACAAAGATATCCCCGCGCTCAAGGCGCTTATCGCGGCAGCCGGTCCGAAAGACGCCGAATATGCGCTGGCGAATGTCAGCCGGTGGGTGTCCCAGGTATTGGACGAGATGATCCGCATCAAAAACTCCGGGCGCGTGGCCGCTTCTTACCGTCCCGCTTTCGACGAACTGCTTTTAGCGGCGGGAGATGCAGGAGACAGTAGCAATGGCGGGAAGATCTCGGCTGCCTTGAAAGCGACCCACGAAGATCTCCTTCGTATCGACAATGCGATCCTGCAAATTCAGATGCTATTTGAGGCCGCACTGGACCAGCAAGTTCCGCCTCTGCAAGAAAAATCGACGCCGCTGATCGTACGTAAGAAGTCGATTAAGGGTTTCTTCCGGGGAGAAC
>CAYXYA010000402.1:0-2234 GCA_964469185.1 uncultured bacterium
GATAAACGCCGCCATGTTCCGTGCCGCGGCCTTCCTTGATCTCATTCCATAAAGCGCGCGCCACAACGTCGCGACTCATCAACTCCGGAGGTTTGCGTTCCTTCACCGTCTCTTCCTTCACGCCCTCGATGACGACCTTTTGGAACCAGGCGTTGGCTTCTTCTTCGGTCTCGGCGTATTTACCCTGGTATTTGGGCGGGATGTACTTGAACATGAACCGCTCGCCCTTGTTGTTCTTCAACACACCACCCTCGCCGCGAACACCCTCAGTAATAAGGATGCCTCGAACAGAGGGGGGCCAGACCATTCCCGTGGGATGGAATTGGATATATTCCATGTCAGCCAATTCAGCGCCTGCCAAATAGCTCAGCGCGAACCCATCGGCTGTGCATTCCCAGGAGTTGGAATTGACGAAGTAGAGTTTTCCGATACCGCCGGTCGAAACAACGATGGATTTGGCTTTGAAGAGGATGGGCCGGCCCGTTTCACGGAAATAACCGTAGGCTCCGGCGATTTTGTCGCCGTCTTTAAGCAGCGCGTAAATGGTGCACTCCATATGAACGTCGATACCGGAGTGAACGCCTTTGTCTTGTAGGGTGCGGATCAGTTCTAGTCCCGTGCGGTCGCCCACGTGAGCCAAACGCTTGTAAGTGTGCCCGCCGAAGTGGCGGACGTTGATGTTCCCTTTACCGTCGCTGGTGCGATCGAACACCGCGCCCCATTTTTCCAGTTCTCTCACTCGGTCCGGCGATTGCTGGGCGTGGATCTGGGCCATGCGCCAATGATTGCCTAAGTTGCCGCCGATCATCGAGTCCACGAAATGCTGCTGCCAGGAATCGCGCGAATCCACCGTGGCGAGCGCCGCGGCGATACCGCCTTCCGCCATGACTGTGTGGGCTTTGCCGAGAAGGGATTTACAGACCAACCCCGTCTTACAACCGGCCGCGGAGGCCTCGATGGCGGCCCTGAGACCGGCCCCGCCGGCCCCGATGACCAGAACGTCATATTCCACTGTTTGATAATTGTCGGACACTTTTAAAACCCCTTAAAAAGATTTGAGAGACTTAGAACAATCTCACGTCGTGCCAGATGCCCATGGCGCACATCCGGATATAAAAATCAGTGAAGCCCACCCAAAGCATGGAAACCAGCGCCCATTGCATATGCCGCTCGTTCAACTTCGTGACCACGCGCCAGAGAAGGAACCGGATGGGATTGTTCTTCTTCACGCGGAGGAAATCCAACCCGCCTCCGACCAAGTGACGGAAAGCGTGGCAACCCAGGGTGTAACCGCCGAGAAGGTAGGCGTTCAAGGCCATGACGATCGTGCCCACGCCGATGCCGAAGTTGTGGGGTCCCGCGACGGAATGATTGTTCGCGTCGATGCCGTTAACCGGCCACATCGTGGCTAAGAGGGCGTCCCAGGAAAGGATCAAGATGAAGATGATGGCCACATAGAGGAAGTAACGATGCAGATTCTGGAAAATGAAGAATTTTCTCTCGCCTTCATACTTCCCGCAGCCTTCGCCCACCGCGCAGCCCGGCGGATCCATGAAGACAGAGCGGTAATAAGCCTTACGGTAATAGTAGCAAGTGCCCCGGAATCCGGCGGGAGCCCAGAGGATCAGGAGCGCGGGCGATTGCATGAACCAAGGAAGCATCTTCAACCAGTCGGGATTGAAGAAAGGCGAGAACATCGGCGAGAGATAAGGACCGTACTCGTAATAAGCTTTCTGTCCATCCGGACCGAAAGGATGAAGTCCCGCCCAAGTGGCGTAAACAATGAAAGAACCGAAGAGGACCTGGTAAAAAAGAGGCTCCAGCCACCAGGCGTCTTTTCTGAGGGTCGTTCCGATCCCTTTTTGTGCGCGAACGTCGATGGACATAAAGGTTCTCCCCTAGTTTTCTTTCCTTCTCACCATTTCAAATTCGAGCTGTGCCCAGGTTCCGCTTTTTCGTTGGGGTTGATATAGGTTTTAGCGAAATTGACAGCCGTGGCGCCCTCGGCGAAACCCGTGGCGATCAAGTCCAGCTTGCCCGGATGGGTCACGATATCTCCCGCCGCGTAAATACCTGGCACATTCGTTTCCATTTTCTGGTTCACCGGGATCTTGTTCTTTTCCAAGGTTAAACCCCAGTCTTTAAGAAAGGCAAGGCTGGCTTGGAACCCGAAATTGAGGACCACGAAATCCACGGGAATGGTTTCCTCCGCCATGGTGTGATTTTCATAAATG
>CAYXYA010000403.1:0-2234 GCA_964469185.1 uncultured bacterium
CCCCCGTTAAATTTGTCATCGAAACAAAATCGAACACAACGGCTTACAACCCACTCACCAAAACGGCAACTTCTTATATCACCATTCCGCCATCAACGCAAATGACTTGTCCCGTGATATATCGGGCCCCATCGGAAGCGAAAAAAGCGACGGTATTGGCGATATCACTGGTTTCACCTAAAAACCCAAGAGGTATTTCTTTCAAAACTTCTTCCTTTACTTTCCCCCCCAGAGCGCTGGTCATATCAGTTTGGATAAAACCCGGAGCCACGGCGTTGCAAGTGATGTTCCGGCTCGAGAATTCACGGGCGGTTGTTTTGGTCAAACCGATGATGCCGGCTTTACTCGCCGCGTAATTGGCCTGCCCCGCGTTGCCCTGAATGCCGACAACGGATGTGATGTTGATGATCCTTCCCTGACGGGCTTTCATCATGGCTTTGACGAAATACTTAGTCATTAAAAAAGTGCCTTTTAAATTAATGGCCATCACCCCGTCCCATTCATCCTCGCTCATGCGAAGTAAAAGGTTGTCTTTCGTGACTCCCGCGTTATTGACTAGAATATCAACTTTTCCAAAAGTTTCCAAAACGGCTTTCGAAAATATCTCGACCTCGGATCCTTTGGAAACATCTACCTTCATCGTGAGGGCTTTGACGCCCGCTTTCTCGATCTCAGCGGCCGTTTCTTTTAACGTCGCCTCGTTCGTCCCGCAGATCGCCACTGAAGCTCCTTGTTGGGCCAATTTCAAGGCAATAGCCTTGCCGATCCCCCGGTTTCCACCCGTCACCACCGCGACTTTATCTTTCAGGTTCATACGGCCTCGCACAAAGCTTTAATGGACTCCATGTCACCCGCGTTCATCATAACTGCGTCTTTGGCTATTTTCCTGATCAGCCCGCTCAAGACCTTTCCCGATCCCACTTCAACAAAAGATGAATAACCGTCCTGGCCCATCTTCTCGATCACCTTGACCCATTGGACGGGAGCCATGAGTTGGCGGACTAAACTATCTTTGATCTGGACCGTGTCTTTCATTTCAACAGCATCAATATCGGAATAATAAGAAACTTGAGGCGGAACAAAACTTATTTTTTCCAAGGCCATTTTCAATTCATCCGCGGCTGATCTCATTAACGAACTATGGAATGGACCGCTGACCGGAAGCTCCATCGCCCTTTTCGCGCCCAAAGCTTTCGCTTTTTCGCAGGCGGCCAACACGGCGGCTTTCTCACCCGAAATAACGATCTGACCCGGGCAGTTCACATTCGCCGGTTCCACCACGCCCTGAGATGAGGCTTCTTTGCAGGCTTGTATCACCTTATCTTCGTCTAAATTCAGTATAACCGCCATCGTACCTCGACCTCGACCAGCCTCTTCCATCAACTCCCCGCGACGCCGAACCAACCTCACCGCGTCCTCAAAAGTTAAAACACCCGCGGCAGTCAAGGCGGTATAAGCACCCAAGCTGTGACCGGCCACGGCCTGAAAAGAAAACCCGTTCTTTTTAAGGATCGCCAAAGCCGCTAAAGAGGTCACCAAAAGAGCCGGTTGAGTCACCGCTGTTTTTTTCAATTCGTCTTCCGGACCTTCAAAACAGATCTTCGAGAGAGGGAACGTCAAAATGGAATCCGCCTTTTCGAAAAGCTGTCGGCTTTCAGGATCGTTCTCGAACAGATCCTTCCCCATGCCGACCGATTGGGAGCCTTGTCCCGGAAATACGATCGCTCGTTTCATCGAACTCACCACTTCACGATCGCTGAAGCTAAGGTTGTTCCAGCGCCAAAAGCGACAAAAGCGACATAATCGCCTTTTTTGATCTTTCCGGATTTGGCGGCTTCATCCAGAGCGATAGCTACTGACGCCGCCGAGGTATTGGCGATGCGGTCCAAATTCACGAATATTTTTTCTGAGGGAAAGCCTAGACGATCACCTACCGCTTGAATGATACGGTCATTGGCCTGGTGCGGGATCAGCAAAGAGATCTGATCGAGCTTAATATCCGCTCTTTTAGCGGCTTCCAGTACCGCTTCGGACATCACCTTGACCGCGATCTTGAAAATTTGTTTGCCGTCCATTTTTAACGTGTGCAATCGGTCTTGAACTGTTTGAAGTGAGGAAGGAAAGCGGCAGCCGCCGCCCGGGATCTTTAAAAGATCCGCTTCTGAACCGTTGGCCGACATATACGTAGAGATGATTTGATGCTGCCCTTCTGGAACGGGGCCGATGATCGCGGC
>CAYXYA010000404.1:0-2222 GCA_964469185.1 uncultured bacterium
CTGGATATCTGGCTTTATATCGAGATGGAAGATATCCCTGTGGTTCCGATCTACTTCACCCATACCCGCAAGATCATTAAACGCAAGAACCTGCTCATTCCCTGGGTGGGCCATATCCCCATCTTGGCGGGGGATGAGGTGAAGGACATGAAAGTCCGCTTCCGTTCCTTGGGTTGCATGTCCTGCACAGGGGCCATCGAATCGCAAGCCACGACCGTACGGGATATCGTGGAGGATTTGATCCTGACCCGCAAGAGCGAGAGGGAAAACCGCATCATTGACCACGGTTCCGACAGCTCGATGGAACAGAAAAAGAAAGAGGGCTATTTCTAATGGGGCTCGAAACCAAAGAGGAGATCGCTTACGCGTCCATGGGACTTTTGCGGCTGACCACCGCGGGGTCGGTGGATGACGGCAAGTCGACCCTCATTGGCCGTCTTCTTTTTGATTCCAAGGGTGTGTTCGAGGACCAACTCGAAGCCATCCGCAGGACTACCAGAAAAAAAGGAGGGGAAGACATCGACCTTTCCCTCATCACCGACGGATTGGCCGCGGAGCGGGAACAGGGCATTACCATCGATGTGGCTTACCGCTATTTCGCCACGCCGAAACGGAAGTTCATCATCGCCGATACGCCTGGCCACGAACAGTACACCCGCAATATGGTGACGGGTGCTTCAACGTCGAACCTTGCCATCATCCTTCTGGACGCCCGCAACGGCGTCATGACCCAATCACGCCGTCATGGTTTCATCGCGACCCTTCTGGGCATTCCGCATCTGGTCGTGGCCATCAACAAAATGGATCTGATGCAATATTCCCAGGAGGTTTTTGAGAAGATCAAGAAAGAATACGAGGCTTTTGGAAAAAGCATCGGCGCCAAGGAACTGGTGATGATCCCCATTTCCGCCTTGCTGGGCGACAACGTGGTGGAAAAAAGCAAGAACATGGCCTGGTATAAGGGTCCGACGTTGTTGGAGTATCTGGAAACAGTGGAGATCAGCCGCGACTTGAACCTATCCGACTTTCGTTTTCCGGTCCAAACGGTCCTTCGTCCCAATTTGGATTACCGCGGTTTCGCGGGCCGGGTAGCTTCCGGAGTGGTGAAAAAAGGCGATAAGATCACTGTCCTGCCTTCGGGCTTTCAGTCCACGGTGAAATCCATCGATACTTTTACGGGAGAGCTGGACGAGGCTTATCCGCCCATGTCGGTGACCCTGCGTTTGGCGGATGAAGTGGATGTTTCCCGTGGGGATATGCTGGTCCATACCAATAACCAGCCGAAAATCTCGAACCAGATCACGGCTGATCTTTGCTGGATGGTGACCGAGCCCTTGTGGTTGCAGAAAAAATATTCCATCAAACACACGACCCAAACCGTCAAGGCTATGATCACGGGCATCGAGTACCGCACCAACATCAACACCCTAGACAAAGAAAAAACGGACCAATTGAATCTCAATGATATCGCGCGGGTGAAGATCAAAACCCTCAAACCTTTGTTTAATGATCCCTATTCCAAGAACCGGAACACAGGTAATTTCATCCTCATCGATGAACTTACCAACAACACCGTGGCCGCGGGCATGATCGTTGAATAAGCCGGGCCGCGCCTTTCAAGGTAGATTCGTCCTATTTTTTTCGGTTTTTTTGGTTGCGGGTTTGTTGGGTCTTTTAAGTTTCAAAGTTCCTCCGCTTTTTTCCCGTCTTTTATGTCCTTTTCAGGTTCAACAAGATGAAGCGATCAACGTGGAGTACGCGCGAATATTAGCGCGGAGCCAAATCCTTTACGCTGACATTCATCAAGGCGGCCCTTATATCCCCGTCACCTACCCACCGTTGTTTCCTTACCTCCAATCTCTTTTCATGAAATTCATACCAGGTGTCTGGTTGCCGGGAAGAATTTTGGCGTTCATTGGCTACGTCGGTTGTGGCCTGTCACTGGGTTTCGCCGGATGGAAACGCTGGAAACATGGAGCCGGGGCATTGCTTCCAATGTTTTTCCTTTGGCTTTGTCCCACCTGGGCCCGATGGGGTTCCATGGTCCGGTTAGATACAATTTATCTTCTCCTCAACTTTTCGTCCTTTCTCCTGCTTTTGGAGGGGACCGAAATGCAGGGTCCCGTAAAAGAAACGAGCAGGACGCGGTATCTCTTGGCGGGTTTGTTGAATGCCCTCGCCATTCTCGTAAAACCGACGGCGTTGACACTGACCCTGGCTGC
>CAYXYA010000405.1:0-2219 GCA_964469185.1 uncultured bacterium
TCCCCACCCCCGCGTGAAAGCGGGCAGCGGCTTTTTTGATATGGATGGTAGCCTCGACAAAGACCTTGTGGGGTTTGATCCCGCTGATAGGGAAATTCTCAACAGCCCTGAGGGTCTGCACCCCATAGAGGGCTTCCTGCGGGACTTTCAATTCTCCGATCGAATCATGCTCAATGCGGTAGTCCAAGACGTTCCTCCGAAAACAAGATTTTGATGCGGCAAAACGTAAAATTCTAAAAGAAAACCATGGTTATCAAGTGAATAGGATGTTGAGAGGGGCCATGACCGCGTAAAAAATGGAGCGGGAGACCGGATTCGAACCGGCAACAACCAGTTTGGAAAACTGGGACTCTACCATTGAGCTACTCCCGCACCGGCGAACCAAAATTATCCACGCTTTCAGTAGAACAGTAAAGGACCCGAAATAACCGGATGTTCATTAACAAAAAATGGTGGGCAGGATAGGATTCGAACCTATGAAGGCCGTCGGCCGGCAGATTTACAGTCTGCTCCCATTGACCACTCGGGCACCTGCCCATGACTTACATTTAGGGGAAAAATGGAGCTGGCGACCGGAATCGGACCGGTGACCGGCCGCTTACAAGGCGGCCTTCCAATTTTTCCTCTTTATTTTATGCGAATTACAGGCTCATCGGCCTGCCGTCTAATCGGCGGCTGGTCATATTTCTATGATCCGCCAACAATACCCGTCCTCTTTTTCACTCGCAAAGGGAGACTGATTTTGCACGAGTGTCTTATCCGTGTCTATCAAAATTTTGACCTTCCGACCTTAGCAAAGTTTTTTTCGCAAAAACAAGGTCATTACTCCCAAATTAACGATTTGGGAGTAAATTGATGTGTTTAGTTTTCAAAAGAACCCGAGGCGGAAAACCTCTCAAATCGGCAACAGCGGAACCGGAAGATATTTAGTGAACACAATAGTCACAGATCAATGGAAAAATTTCCTTCTCGAAGTCAGAAAATTCTAAACAGTCCGTCGAAAATAAAAGACGAACGCATTTAGGTGTCCGTCTTTTGGGCGGTTCCAATTACATCATCACCTTGCCTTTGATTTTAATCGCTTTCTTTTTTCCTTGTTCAACCACGAACGCTTCAGTAGGTATGAGAGCGTTCGTAATATATAAATCTCCAGTGATTTCCAATTTCTGGCCTACGTAATCCGCCAACACATCAGATGGGAAAATTAGGGCATAAAGCTTTCCGTCCACTAGCAATCCGGCGGGACTACCATCTTTCAAACACTTAGTCCCACAGCCTTTCATGCCCATATGATCGTTACCAGTTGCTCCGGTTCCCAAATAGCACTTGATATCCACCAAGATACCGGTCAGCGTGACCTTTTTAGCCTTTTCAACTGAATCACCCTTTGTTTCACCAAAACTTCCTGAAACCATCCCCAGAACAACGAATGTAGCCAAAACCATGATAATTTTTTTCATTTTTTCCTCCTGTAAAAATTTTATGACTACTTGGCAACGCAAGACTTTTTTAACATCCAGTAAATCTCACTTACTTCTTAACTAAATCCATGCCGCACTTCGGACAAGCACCCGGCTTATCCGATGTAACTTCCGGGTGCATCTTGCAGGTGTAAGCGACGGCCACGTTTTCCGTCGAGACCTCTCCTTTTGCAGGCGAAATAAGGACGCTGGCCGGGTAAAGGGCCTCAATCTTCTTCAGCTCCTTGTCGAGACGTACCGCCAGGCTTTTCACCTTTGCAGCATTCCCCGAATCTCCGGCCTCGTCCAACATGGAAGCCAAACGGGCAATCAATTTCACTTCAGTTTTCAGGGTTGCCATTTTAACTTTGGAGAGGTTTGAGGACTTCTTAGGCATGGCGGCCACATAATCCCGGATGGCAAAAGCCACTTTGTGGACTTCCGCAAGCTTTTTATCGGCCATGAGCTGGTGAAGCTCCTGGTGCTTTTCCTTAACCTTCGCCCAAATTTCACCGGCTGTCGCCGGGATCACGAGGGCTTCGGTCGCCTCACCCGCCTCATGTTCTGCCCTTGCCTGAGTGAACGCCGAACCAGCAACCAACAATCCGGTTAAAACCGCCGTCATTTGTATTTTTTTCCAATTGATGCTTAACATTTTTTCATCTCCTTGAATTTATTATGACCAGCAAAACCACAACCCTTTACTTCGAGGACGAATCACCCCCTTCTTTTTTTGTCGTCAAAGCTTCCAATCGAGCT
>CAYXYA010000406.1:0-2218 GCA_964469185.1 uncultured bacterium
TTTTGTGGGTCAAGGATACCACCAGTTTTTCTTTGTGAGATGAAAAAAACCGGATTTCCATTTGGAAAGCCTGAAAATCCGGCGGATAATCCACGTTAAGTCTAAGCTTAAAACTGTTCGTAAAATAAAGGAATCCACGAAAATGACATCCGTTCGAGTCCGGTTTGCCCCCAGTCCTACCGGCTTTCTTCATGTCGGCGGAGCCCGAACCGCCCTTTTCAATTGGCTTTTCGCCCGTCACTCGGGCGGGAAGTTCATTCTTCGGATCGAGGACACGGACCGTGAAAGGTCGAAGCCCGAATATGAGGAAGCCATTCTGAGGGATCTGCGATGGCTGGGACTGGATTGGGACGAGGGTCCTATGGCGAACGGCGCTTGTGGACCTTACTTCCAGACCCAAAGGACCGATCTGTACCGCGGGCAAATGGACAGGCTTCTCGCTTCGGGAGATGCGTACCGCTGTTTCTGTTCGGCAGGGGAATTGGAGGCCGATCGGCAGGCGGCCCAAGCGTCCGGCAAAAATTACCGCTATTCCGGGAAGTGCCGAAAACTTTCATCGGAAGAGGTCAAGGTAAAACTCGCATCGAAGGAGTCCTTCGCGATACGTTTGAAAGTGCCGGAAGGTTCCACGACCTTTACCGACATCATCCGAGGCGAGGTGACGGTGGACCACGCGGAGATGGACGATCTGGTTTTAGTGCGAACGAGCGGGGAACCCACCTACAATTTCGTGGCGACGGTCGACGACGCTTTGATGAAGATATCCCATGTCATTCGAGGTGAGGACCATCTTTCCAACACACCCAAGCAGATATTGATCTACCGGGCTTTAGGGTTCGAGCCTCCGATCTTCGCCCACATTCCCCTGATCCTGGGACAGGATCGGACGCCTCTTTCCAAACGGCACGGCGCCAACTCGGTCGGGGAGTTCAAACGGCAGGGTTATTTGCCAGAAGCCATGATGAATTATTTGGCTTTGTTGGGTTGGTCTTTTGACGGTAAGACCGACATCTTCACTCAAGAAGCCTTGATCCAGCGTTTTGGATTGGACCGCGTGGTCAAGAGTCCCGCCGCCTTCGATTATGAAAAACTTCAGTGGCTCAATGGGCACTATATCCGGGAGGCGGATGACGAGAAAATTCATCAACTTTGCCTTGAGACTCTTTTAGAGAAAAAAATGATAACAGATGATCTTGCGGCCAAAGAAGCGCCGGCCTTGAAGCGCATGATCCTTTTAGTGAAGTCCAGCCTTAAAACCATTTCGGATATTGGTGATCAATTATCTTATTTTTTGAACGAAGTCCGGGCTTATGACCAACAGGCTTTTGCCAAACACGGTATCCGGGAAAACATTCCCGTTTTTGAGCGGGCCATAACCATGATCAAGGGATCCGGGGATCTGGAAGCGGGTTCTCTTGAAGAAAAATTTCGGGCGGCCGCGGCCGCGGACAACCGAAAATTCGGGGAATATGTCCATCCCATGAGGCTGGCGATTACGGGCCGAGTGAACAGTCCGAATCTGTTCGAGATCATGGAGATCTTAGGCAAAGAACGCTGCGTCCGCCGTTTTCAGAGATTTATTCAAGCTGTTCAAACGGGGTCGGCCGGGGTTTAAGGCCGCTCCATTTTTAGTTTTTTCGTTTATGATGGGGGTCGAATTCAAAGGCAAGGGCGTCATCGCCCGGAAGGGTTTACCATGGCGAGCATCATTGATTTTGTGTTCCAACGCGGCGAGAAAAAAGGACGTCTCCGGCCCGTCAACCGGAATGACTGGGCGCTGATCGTGGGTTGGTGGAACAATCCGGAAGTCCGCCGTCTTTTTGACCTTCATTTTGTGGACCAGACCTTCTCGGACGCTGAAAAATGGTTCGCTAAATCAGGGACCGGCGGCGATGAAAGACTCCCGCTTTCTTTCGTGATCGAGATCGAGAAGGACGGCAAATGGATCCCGGTCGGCACCGCGGAATTTTATAGCGAACGGCCCTATCACAAGACGGCGGAGTTCGGCTTTTTGATCGGCGATAAGAACTGGTGGGGAATGGGCATCGGTACTGAAACCGCCAAGCGGATGGTGAAATACGGTTTCGAGCAGTTGGGCTATTACCGGATCGGGGCGGTCTCGGCGGCATACAACGCACGTTCCATGAACGCGCTCCAAAAAGCGGGGTTTCAGATCGAGGGCATCCGTAAAAGTTACGTTCTGAGGGACGGTGAACGC
>CAYXYA010000407.1:0-2206 GCA_964469185.1 uncultured bacterium
ACCCATCCCCCAATGGGTCCCTTTCGCTCACTTGAGAAGATCCCGGCGGGCCACTAGGCCCGGGGCTTTCGAGGAAAGGGGCAGGGTGTTTTTTAGACTTAAATCTTTAAAAACCCCAGGCCCTCTCTGGCGTTAGCCCCGACCAAGAGGACATTTGGACCCAAACTAACTGAGCGTAAGGGACCCACCGGGGAATGTGTGGAGCGGGATCAAGGTAGGAAAGTTCTTCTCAAGACCCCCGTGCCTCATGGCGGCTAGAGCCAGAGAGGGCCGAAAAGAAAAAACTTCTCCAGCAAAGACACAACGAACACCGCAAGTTACTTGGTAGGGGCTTTCGAGGAAAGGGGCAAAAAGAAAACGCTTCTCGCAATGACAGAAACTACTAATACTTCCGAACTTCCTTCGCGAACTCCTCGAGATGGTCGTAATTGTTCTCCCAGGTCGTGTACATGATGCCCAGGATGCCGTTACGGCCTTTGGCCGAATCCATCCACCACTTCACGTTCTTCGCCGTATCCATGTCGTAATATCCCGCGAGAAGCATCTTCTCTCCTCGCCCCTCGAACCAGGCGATACTCTTGTCCCTCTGCTCGACGTCCCATACCGCCGCGATCACATCTTTCGACAGTCCCTTCCAGGAACCAGCGAGGTCCCCCTTCACGAGGTAATAATCCTGATGCGCGTTGAGGTTGGGATCGAACATGTCATTCCAAACGTAAATCGTCCCTCCGGGGTTCACTTCTTTAAGCATCGCCGTGCAATCACTCACGGACTTGGAAAGGATCTCGCCTGGCGTACTCTTTCCACAGGCCTCATCCCAGCCCATCACGCGAATCTCGTCGAAGCCCATGAAGTAAGCCTTGGTACCAAAGGCCGCGCTCATCCTCTTGGCTTGGTCGCGCAGGATCAGATCGGTTTTGGGTTCCGAAAGGCAGATCATCACCTGGCCGTCATAGACGCTGGTGGGAAAGTAATAAGAGACGCGAAGACGGGTGCCGTCGGGCAGGTTGGGGGTTTTCAGGACCGGCGGCTCGTGCCAGGTTTCATAATTTCCCGGCCAGGGCACGGTTCCCATGCGAGGATCAATGAAAGACGCGAAGTCCTTGCCCTCGACCAAAACCTTACCAGCCTCCGTCTTGACCGTGAGCGGTGTCCCAGTCCGCCTCAAGACGTTCAGGAGCCCGACCTCTTCCAGCTTCGCGTCGCTCCACCAGAGTTCACCCTTACCGCCGCCCCAACATCCCATGTAGATCGTCGCTTCGCTGTTATCGAGGGAGTTGAAGACAACGTGGTGGACTGTCCAGTCCTGGGTTTTCTGAACACCTAAGTTCGCGTAGTTGAGGCTCTTCTCGCCGTCTTTCCCCGTGAGGATCTTGATCTCCGCTTGCGCGTCGAAGTCCCGGGTCTTCACCTTCACGGCGATGTGGTATTGCCGGAAGGGCGTGAGCTTGATCTTCTGGACCAGCCGGGAGTTCCGGCCGTTCGGGTCGGTGATCTTCGCCGTGCCCTGATCTTCGGAAACCGTGTCCTTGTCGTACCAGTCCCAAAGCGATAAGTCCTTCATGTCCCCACCCTTTAATTTTACTTCAGGATCAGGGACAAGCCTCGCTTCTCCCTGGTGGACCACGAAAGGCGCGTCCTTCACCGGCAGGCCTTCAGCCAGGTTGGGGTCTTGGGAAAGGATGGATTGCGAATAACCGATGGGGAAAACTTCCAGCACGATCTCGATGTGGAGTTTTTCGGCGATTGCTTTGACCCGTTTGACGTTCATGAAATAATCTTCGGACATCTCGCCCAGCAAACCGAATTTGTAGTCGGAGAGAAGGACTTTGGTATAACCGGCCTTGGCGGCGCGGCCCCAGATCTTCTCCAAGGTGCCCACGTTTTCATCGACCATCAGGTTGGTGGAATAATAAAACCAGAGTTCAAGCGGAGTGGACTCACGGGCATAGCCGCGAAGCGAGAGAAGAAAAAAAAGGACTGACGCGAAGGTTAAAGATTTTTTCAATGCACTTCCTGATCTAGGGCTTGACCACGACCGCCGTATCTTGGACGACCGTTTTCTTCCCCTCTTCCCAAGGCATCGAACGGTAGATCTCCGCCGCCACGATGTTCGCCACGCGGCGCCGAAGTTTGGAGGCGTCCCCGGCATCGGTGGGATGAACGCGGTTGCCCAGGATGATCACCACCGTGCCGCTTTCCTTGT
>CAYXYA010000408.1:0-2206 GCA_964469185.1 uncultured bacterium
CGTGGTGGCTACCAGGGAGAATGAGATCCCTCTCCTGACGGCCCTTTATGAAAGAGGGACTGCCAACGGCGTCAAAGGTTTGGAGATCATCGGGGTCGACAGATTGAAAGAGATCGAACCTTGTGCCTCGGGTCTAAAAGCTTTGTGGGTTCCCGGATCCGGGATCGTCGATTACGCGCAGGTTTGCGACACGCTGGTCACGCGGATCCAAAAGCTGGGAGGGGTCCTTAAAACAAAAACCGAATTGATAAGGGCGAAAAGGAATTCCGGTTCGTGGGTTTTGAGCACGAACAACGGCGGAATTTCCGCGGGTTTTCTGGTGAACTGCGGCGGTCTTCAAAGCGACCGGATCACCCGCCGGAGCGGGTTCGAACCGCCGGCGAGGATCATCCCTTTTCGAGGCGAGTATTATCAACTGACGAACGAAGCGAGATCCTTGGTCCGGAACCTGATCTATCCAGTCCCGAATCCTTTGTTCCCCTTTTTGGGTCCCCACTTCACCCGGATGATCCAAGGCGGGATTGAGGCGGGGCCCAACGCAGTGTTGGCTTTGAAGAGGGAAGGCTATCAAAGATCGAGCTTTAGTTTTACGGATACTTTCGAGGTGTTGAGTTTCCCCGGTTTTTGGAAACTCGTTTTTAAGTACGGACGGGAAGGCTTAAAGGAAGTTTATCGTTCGGTTTTCAAAGGGGCCCTAGTCAAGGAACTCCAACGGCTTGTACCGGGGATACAGGACCATCATTTGATCCGAGGGGAGTCGGGGATCAGGGCGCAGGCGTTGGATCTTTCCGGAAGCCTTTTGGATGATTTTAAGTTCCTCGAGGTCGAGGGAGGATTGCATGTGTTGAACGCGCCCTCTCCGGCGGCGACCGCGTCGCTCTCCATCGGCCGGATGATCGCCGAAAAAGTCGTTTTTCCCCGCTAGCTTCAGCTCTCTCTCGATTATTCCGAGAAAACCGTCGATGCGAACAAGGTTCATCTTGGAGACTTGAACGAATCCCTGTTAAAATACCGAAAATTGATTTCCAAGGAGAAGGTCCGCCTATGCCATCCGCCAAGACTCCCTTCCTTTCCGTGATCATCCCGGTTTACAACGAGGAATTATGTTTGGAAGAACTCTGCCAAAGGCTTTATCGAGTTTTAAAAGAGATGGGCAGAAGTTATGAGGTCCTTTTCATCGATGATGGCAGTTCGGATGGAAGCTTGGAATTGCTTTTAAAGTTGAGGTCCAAATATCGTCCCATGAAGATCATCCATTTCTCCCGTAATTACGGACAGCATCCTGCCGTGACCGCGGGCATGGCCGAGAGTCGGGGTCAGGTCATTGTCACCCTGGACGCGGACCTTCAAAATCCACCCGAGGAAATTCCCAAACTGGTCGAAGCCCTGCAAAAGGGATATGACATCGCCGCGGGCTGGCGGAAACAAAGGGAAGACTCGATCTTTCGTATACTTCCCTCGATCATCGTTAATCGGCTCATTTCGCGGGTGACCACGGTCAAATTACATGATTATGGATGCATGCTTCGGGCCTATAGCCGGGTCCTGGTCGAACGTTATTTGAAATGCGAGGAACGGGCTTCATATATAACCGCTTTGATGAACTTGTTGAGCCGCAATGTCATCGAGGTTCCTGTGCGGCATGAGCCCCGTCAAAAAGGGAAATCCAAATATGATTTCTTTTCCCTTTTGAACTTCGTCATGAACATCACGATTGGGTTCTCGGATTATCCCATCCGATTGGTCAGTTATGCCGGGTTCCTGTTCTCAACTGTGGGGGTGGGGTTGGGTGTTTATCTTTTTGGTTACCGTCTTTTGTATGGGAGCGGCGGGGGATCGGGGTTGACATCTTTTGTGGCGATCATGTTGTTCCTTTTTGGGGTTCAGTTCGTTCTTTTGGGGTTGATGGGAGAGTATTTGGCCCGGATCTATTTCGAGGTCCAAAAAAGACCCCGTTTTATCGTCGATAAAGTTTATGTTTCTTGAACAGTATTAAATGGATGTAAAACCACCTGAAAATTCACCATCCTGGACAAAAAATCTTGTCCTTTCCCAAGAGGGTTTATGGGTCTCACCCGAGGCTTCCCAAGTTTCCTATCCTGAGCACGGCAACGCAGATTATTTCCAGATCGAGGAGAGATCTTTTTGGTTCAATCATCGCAACGCGTGCCTGACGAAGGTGGTCGGGAATTTCCCGCCGAGCGGG
>CAYXYA010000409.1:0-2206 GCA_964469185.1 uncultured bacterium
ATGTGCCCGGACTGGACGTGGTCCAATCGGGTTCCCGGGGCAATACAACGTCCGTGTTCATTCGCGGCTCCAACTCCAACCAGGTCCTGATATTGGTGGATGGGATGGAGGTGAATAGCGTCACCGCCGGCAACTTCGACTTCGCTCATCTCCTTACCGACAACGTCGATAGGATTGAAGTTCTCAGAGGAGCCGGCGGCACTCTTTATGGCTCCAAGGCGGTCGGAGGGGTCATCAACATCATCACCAAGAAAGGGCAAGGCGCGCCTCAAGTAGGCTTGTCAGCCGAAGGAGGCAAGGCTTCCACCCACCGGGAGATTTTCGGTTTGTCTGGAAGCGAGAAGGATCTGAGCTATTCTTTAAGCTCGAGCTACCTCAAGACGAATGGGTTTCGGTCGGTGAACGACGGCTATCGCAATGCCGCGGTTTCTGCGCGCCTAGATTACAAGCTTCTCGACAACGGATCATTGAAAGCCATTTTCAGTATGACCGATACGAACCTCGGTCTGGTCAACAACAACAATTCTTCGGGCGTGCTGGACCCTAATGCCGAGGAAGAAGATCAGCGTTTTATAGGGCAACTCGCGTGGGAGCAAAAGCTCGCGCCTCAGTGGGATTACCGCCTCTCTATGGGAGCGACTCAAGCCCATGAACGTTTTCATGACCCGGACCCGCTTGCTTTTTCGACTGCGCGCACCCTGATAAAGCCGCGCATCCTATCCCCCCAATTCCAGACCAATTATCGTTTGCAGTCGGGTCATCAGCTAACCTTCGGAGTGGATCTCGACTTGAGGCACGTCAAGTATACCAGCACCGACGACTCCGGGACGGTAACGATGTTCAAAAAGTCCCAGAGCAATCAGGCGCTCTATTTCCAGGACCAATGGAGGCTTCTCAATGAGCGGCTGATTCTGGTTGGTGGAGTCCGATATGACCACAATGGCGACTTTGGCTCCAAGTGGAGCCCCTCCGCATCGGCGGCTTATCTGATCAGCGCAACCGGAACGAAACTCAAGGCAAGTTATGCCGAGGGGTTTCGCGCGCCGACGTTTAATGACCTTTTTTTTCCCGGCTCGAATAATCCCAATCTCAGTCCCGAGGTTAGCTGGGAGTTCAACGCGGGAGTGGAGCAACGGCTGTGGGCGGACGGATGGCTGTTGGAACCGACCTACTTTCACCGGGAGGTAAAAGACCTGATCGTCTTCAAAGGCTCCAGGCCTGAAAATGTCGGGCAGGTCATCTTCGACGGCGTCGAAACGACTCTACAAGTCCCGCTGGGGAAGGGTTTTTCTTTTAAGGGAAACTATACCTATGTGAATTTCAGCGACCGCCTCACGCGCCGTCCCAAACATAAGGGCAACCTCATCCTAAACTACAAAAATGGGCCCTTTAACCTCAATTTCGATTCCCACCTCACCGGTCGCCACCTGGACGTCGACGCGGTAACTTTCGATACCATCGACAAGGCCGGTTTCAGCCGCTTCGACCTGGCCTCCTCCTACGTTTTAGCTTGGCAGCCGCCGGGCACAAAGCAGGTCCAGCTCTTCGCAAAGATTGAGAATCTCTTTAACAAAAGATATGAAGAGGCGGACGGTTTTCTGGCCCGCCCGGTGAATTTTTTGATCGGCTTACGAGGCGTCTTTGGAAAGGATTAGTTGTAACTAGACTCAAATTCTGTTAAAAACACCCATTGAGTGGGTAAAGGAGAGATCATATGAAATCACGTTTAGGGCTTTTGATCGGGATGATTTTTGCGGCCGCGGGCATGCGTCTTCTGCCCCATCCGCCCAACTTTGAATCGATCGGGGCTATCGCCCTTTTTGCCGGCGCCCATTTCGACGATAAACGCCGGGCTTTTATCCTTCCCCTGACGGCGATGCTTTTGAGCGACGCCGTCATCGGGTTTCATGCCCAGATGCCCATTGTCTATGGGACCTTCGCGCTGGTCGTGTGCATGGGATTTTTCCTGCGCGAGCGGCGCACCGCTCTGAACATAGCCAGCGCGGCGGTGGCGGCCTCGACCCTCTTTTTCGTAATCACCAATTTCGGGGTCTGGGCTTTTGATGGGCTCTATCCCAGAACTTTCGAGGGGCTCGTAATCTGCTACATCGCGGCGATCCCCTTTTTCGGAAATACTCTTGCAGGGAGCCTTTTCTACGCGTTCTTGCTATTCGGGGGTTTTGCGCTGGCTGAGCGAAAGATTCCC
>CAYXYA010000410.1:0-2196 GCA_964469185.1 uncultured bacterium
CATTGGGGGATGGGTGGAGCGGGACCAATGTAGAAAAGTTCTTCTCAAGACCCCCGTGCCTCATGGCGGCTAGAGCCAGAGAGGGCCGAAAAAGAAAAAATCACTGACCGTAGCTATTGTGAAAGAGGGCGAAAGAGAAAGCACTGAACGGAATATCACGAAGGAACTAAGTATTTAATTCCCGCTTAAATCTTGTTTTCCTTCAAAAATTTCACGAAATTGTCCTCGGCCAGAGGATGGCTGAAGATATAACCTTGGACGCTGTCGCATTTGTGGTTCTTCAAATAGCTCAATTGCCCCTCGCTCTCGACCCCTTCCGCGATGACCGATAATTTCAAGCTATGCGCCAGGGCCACGACCGCGTTAACGATGGCGGCGTCGTTCGGATCGGTCGTGATGTCCCGCACGAAGGACCGGTCGATCTTGAGGGTTTCCAACGGGAACCGTTTGAGGTAGCTGAGCGAGGAATATCCCGTCCCGAAATCATCTAGCGACAAATGGATGCCCATCTTCTTCAATTCGTTCAAGGCCGAGATCGTGAAATCGGCGTTCTGCATGGCGATACTTTCGGTGATCTCCAACCCCAGATATTGAGGATCCAGATCCGTCTCCGAAAGGATCTTGGAGATATTGGAAACTAGGTTCATTTGTTGGAACTGGCGCCCCGAGAGATTGACCGAAATATAGATCTTATCCAACCCATCGTTCTGCCATTTTTTCATCTGCTTGCAGACTTTTCGAATGATCCATTCGCCGATGGGAACGATGAGCCCCGTTTCCTCGGCCAGACCGATGAACTCGTTCGGGAACACCAATCCCAGGTCCGGATGCTGCCAACGCACCAGCGCCTCGGCCCCAATGATCTTCTGGCTCGTCAGATCGATCTGAGGCTGGTAATAAACGACGAATTCTTCTTTTTCCAAAGCGCGGCGCAGACTGTTTTCCATCAATAGTTGTTTGAAAGCGCTGACGTTCATGCCCGAGGCGTAAAGCTGGAAGTTGTTCCTTCCCTGCTCTTTCGCGCGATACATGGCGGTTTCCGCGTTCTTGAGAAGGAGTTCGGAGCTCTCGCCGTCCTCAGGATAGAACGAGATCCCAATGCTGGTCGTCACATGGAGCTCGTGCTGTCCGACCTTGAAAGGCGCGGCCAAAACCTTGATTATTTTTTGAGCGTGACTCGTGGCCTCGTCGACCGAGTTGACCTGCGGCAGAAGGAAAGTGAACTCATCCCCGCCAAAACGAGCGATGGTCTCGCCTTCGGTCAAGGCTTCCAATAAACGTTCAGAAACCGCTAACAGCAGCTTATCGCCGACGGCATGGCCCAATGTTTCATTGATGGTCTTGAACCTGTCCAAGTCCAAGACAAACACTCCCAAGGTCTGTTTATTGCGGTGCGCTTGATTCATCGCTTGTTCCAACCGGTCTTTGAACAACATGCGGTTCGGCAGATTGGTCAAAATGTCGTAATAGGATTGGCGCCGGATGGTTTCCTCGGACCTTTTTCGGTCCGTGATATCCCGGGCGATGGATTGAACCACGCGTTGTCCACCCCAATTCGAGACGCGGGAATTGATCTCCATGGGTATCTTCAAGCCGTTCTTGGAAAGGAGTTTTTTCTCAAAAACCAATTGCTGCTGAATATTCAGCTTCTTATAAACCTTTCCGAACTCCGTCAATTCGTCGGGCGGAGTCAGGTCGAAGGGGGTCATCTTCATCAGCTGTTCCCGGGAGTACCCGAGCTTGGTGCAGGCCATATCGTTCACTTCGACAAAATACCCCGGCACGCCGTCCGGGCTCATCTCGTAAATGAAGATCGAATCGATAGCGTTGTGGAACATATCCTTCAAGCGCTCATCTGTCTCTTTCAAGGCGGTAAAACTCTTTTTGCGGTCCATGACACTGGCGAACATCTCGCCGATGATCTTAAAGAGAAGAAGATCCTCTTGCTTCCAAACTTTTTTCGTCTTCACGGCGCTGAAGGTCAAAAGACCCTTCATCTTCCCCGCGGTCACCATAGGCACAGCGACGATCGATTGAACTCCCCGATGCAGGAGATATTTTCTTTCCGGCAGCGCGTCAGGAGGCAAGTCGTCCACCGTGGAAGCGTGAAGCACCTGCCCTGATCTGATGCTATCCTTGAACCATTTAAAATCATCCAAAGCGAACTCAATGTCGATGCGATCAGGGACTTCCAAG
>CAYXYA010000411.1:0-2183 GCA_964469185.1 uncultured bacterium
ACCCATCCCCCAATGGGTCCCTTTCGCTCACTTGAGAAGATCCCGGCGGGCCACTTGGCTGGGGCTTTCGAGGAAAGGGGCAGGGTGTTTTTTAGATTTAAATCTTCAAAAACCCCAGGCCCTTTCTGGCGTTAGCCCCGACCAAGAGGACGTTTGGACCCAAATTAACTGAGCGTAAGGGACCCATTGGGGGATGGGTGGAGCGGGACCAATGTAGAAAAGTTCTTCTCAAGACCCCCGTGCCTCATGGCGGCTAGAGCCAGAGAGGGCCGAAAAAGAAAAAACACTGATCGTGGTTATTGTGAAAGAGGGTGAAAGAAAAAAGCACCAAACGGAACATTACGAGGGAATTAAGTATGTAATTCCCGATCAGCCCGGGATCTTCTTGTAATAGATCCACTCGACGTCGCCGCGTTCCAGATAGGAAATAAAACCCGCTTTGCGGTATTTGGCTTTCATCAAAACTTTTTGCATGCGTTTGTTCGAGCGATTCGTGGAGCAATAGAGCTTTTTATCCCGGCAGATGGTCTCCATTTTTTGCAAAAGAGAAAGGGCTAAACCGTTGCGCCGGAAAGCGGGATGCACGGCCACGAGATCGATGAAGTAATGACCGTAAAAATCCTTGTTCCAGACCAGGACGCCGCAGGGAATGCGCCCCTTCATGGAGACGAAAGCCCTTCTTTCGCGGACAGCCTTTTTCAAATAGGGAATTTGGAACCATTTGGGAGTGGAGGCTTGCCGGATCTCGCTGATGGCGGGAATGTGGCTCGGCTTGGCGGGAACCACGGTGACCTTGAGTTCGGTGGCGATCTTTCTGATCAAGATGTTCTTTCCCTCCCGTATATAGAAGGTTCCAAGATAACGAAGACGGCAGGCCTTTTCCAGTTCCTTTTAGACGATAAAACACCTGAGAAAATATCGAATAATTAACCACGAGGACTATAAGAAAGGCCTTTTTTGATATTGGCAAAACCCAAGGGTGATCTCTTGCAGCCCTGGTTTAAAGGTTCATGCCGCTGATCGGAATGGTGGTTTCGGTCTTTTCAATTTTTTATTCCCTGCTAGGATAAAGCCCGCTTCAAATCCATCCATCTAGGAAAAACATCCATGAAAAAAACGATTTTAGTTTTAGCGTTCTTGCTGGCTGGCGGATCATTGCTTCTCCCGAAGGCTTGGGCCGACGCTTCCACCTCTAAGAATCTGATCCCCGTCCCCGCTGAAGTCAGCTGGCAGGATGGGTCGTTGGTGGTGGATATGAAATTCAGCGTTGCCGCGAAGGGTGCGGTGGATTCCCGGGTGGAAGGCGCGGTGAAGCGCTTCACGGACCGGCTGAAAAAAAAGACCGGTCTTGTTTTGTCCGGCAAGGCCGATCCCGACCAGGCTTCTTTGGTGATCCAGGTCGAGGACAAGGGTCTGCCTCTGCAGACGGTGCATGAAGACGAGTCCTACACGTTGGTCGTCACGCCGAAACAAGCGACGTTGAACGCGCAGAATCCTTTGGGTGTCTTGCGCGGTCTGCAAACTCTCTTGCAATTACTCCAAGCGGACGGGAAGAGCTGGGTTTTCGCCGGCGCGACGATCCACGACAAGCCGCGGTTCGCCTGGCGCGGATTGATGATCGATTCCTGCCGCCACTGGCAGCCGATGGAAGTCATCCTTCGTAATTTGGACGGCATGGAAGAAGCCAAGTTGAATGTGTTCCATTGGCATTTGAGCGAGAACCAGGGGTTCCGCATCGAGAGTCTTAAGTTCCCGAAACTGCAGGGAATGGGTTCGGACGGCAATTACTACACTCAAAAGCAGATCAGGGAAGTCGTGGATTACGCGCGCGCGCGGGGTATCCGTGTCTATCCTGAGTTCGACATGCCCGGCCACTCGACCGCCATGCTGGTGGGTTATCCTGAACTGGCCTCGGGACCCGGCCCTTTTACGATCGATAGGGGATGGGGAGTATTCGACCCTTGCTTGAACCCGGCCAATGAAAAGGTTTATACGTTCCTGGACACTTTCATCGGTGAGATGACGGCCTTATTTCCCGACGAGTATTTCCACATCGGCGGGGACGAGGTCAATGGTGTGGCTTGGCACTCGAATTTGGAGATCTGTGATTTTATGGTCGAGCACGACCTTAAGACGAATGCTGACCTGCAAGCTTATTTCAACACCCGGCTATCGAAGATCGT
>CAYXYA010000412.1:0-2181 GCA_964469185.1 uncultured bacterium
ACTCCTTTCAACGCGGCGTTGAACGATCCGGTCGAGAAGCCAGCCTCCTGGGCCGCGGTTTACGTGAACATCCACTATCAACCCTTTCTCAAAAAACGGTTCCCGGATAGTCAGTGGTTCTGGGTCTCAAGCGGGCTCAACCGGCTGGATGGCGGCGAAGCCCTGGGGATCTTCCGCGTGACGCCTCAAAACCAAGCGGCCTTCGCGCTTTGGCGTAAAGCCCACGATGTTTTCCATCAGGCCGAGATCCAGCGGTTTTTCCGGAATGACAGCAAGCTCGACTCGGTCATTGAAACCCTCAAGACCGCTTATCTCGCTCTTCAGGAAGACCCTTTCCTGAGATCCTGTTATTGGGAAAAAAGAGCCGCTTATGAATACCGGAGGAATTTAGATGAGCATTTGTTGTGTTTTCAGATGGCGGTGACGAAGGGGTACCCGGCCGGGCACCTTTGGTACAGCTTGGGCTGCCTATTAACGGTTAAGCATCGGGATCTGGAAGCGCGTCAGGCCTTTTTCAAGGCTTCTCAAGCGCCCTTGCCGATCGGATTGACGGGGCCTCAGTACGATTTTCATTTCTCTATTCCTTCGCGAAAACCAGAAAAACCCGTCAGTTCAAAATAAAAAAGGCCCGGGGTTTCCGGGCCTTCAGAAGAACGATCTACTGAATCTCGATCTTACGGATTGACGGTGCTCACATAAGAAGATTTGCCGCCCTCTATCTCCAACACGACCGCCGGTTTCACCGCGTCGCGGTTGGCGTCCAGGCTGATGGAACCCGTCACGCCGAAAAAGTTCCTGGTCGCCGCGATCGAGTCCCGTATGTCCTCGCCGCTCAAACTTTTCGAAGACTTCAAAGCCGCCGCCAGAACACCCATCGTGTCATAACCTAAAGTGGCCAAAGCGTCCGGCACTTCCCCGTACTTGGCTTTGTATTTCGCCACGAAATCTTTCACCTTCGGGTCGGTCGATTCGGGTGAGTAGTGGTTGGAGAAGTAACAACCGTTCAAAGCCAATCCGCCGATCTCATAAAGTTTGGCGGAATCCCACCCATCCCCGCCCAAGAGCGCCACTTTGACCCCCAACTCCCTGGCCTGTTTGGCGATCAACCCAACCTCGGTGTAATAACCGGGCACGAAGATCACGTCGGGTTTTTGTCCCCGGATCCTGGTCAACTGCGATTTAAAGTCGATGTCGCCCGCTACATAGCTTTGATCGGAAACGATGGTCCCTCCCTTTTCCTGGAAACGTTTGATGAAGAAATCCGCCAGACCCATGCTGTAGTCGCTCTTCTGGTCGCGCAATATCGCCGCGGTCTTGGCTTTCAAATGACCCATCGCGAAATCCGCCATCACCTGGCCCTGGAAAGGGTCGATAAAACAGACGCGGAATACAAAGTCGCCGACTTGAGTGACTTTGGGATTGGTGGAAGAGGGAGAGATCATGGGAGTCTTGTTCTGCTGACAGATGGGCGCCGCCGCGAGAGAAAGCGAACTGGCCACCTCGCCCAAGACGACTTGGACGCGGTCCTGGGTGATGAGCTTGGTCACGACGACGGCCGCTTGTTCCGGTTTGCCCTGGTCGTCATAAGCGGTGATCCTCAGGGTCTTGCCGTTGATGCCGCCGGCCGCGTTGATCTCTTCCACCGCCAGCTTGATGCCGTTATCCGTGGAAATACCGAAGGTGGCCTGGGCGCCCGTGAGGGAACCGAATTCACCGATGCGGATCTCGTTCGAGTTGAGTTTCGGACCGCAGGACACAGTCGTGCCCAGGATCAAAACCGCCAGAGTCCTCAAGATCAAATGCTTCATGCGGCACCTCGTTAGTAGGGGAATTAAATCGGCTTTAGACGGGCTTCAGGATAGGCAAGATGGAGGGGGGCGTCAAGAAAGAGAAAACGGTTTCAACTCGTTTGTCATTGCGAGAAGCGAACTTTGCGACAACCTCCTAACGAACGACTTTCTTTTTTGCCCCTTCCCTCTCTAGCCCTCATCCATCTAGGGGTTTAGTAAGATCGTTTGTGAGGACATCTGTTTCGCTCCACCCATCCCCCAGTGGGTCCCTTTCGCTCGCTTGAGATGATCCGGTGGGACCGTTTGGCAGGGGCTTTCGAAGAAAGGGGCAGGGTGTTTTTTAGACTTAAATCTTTAAAAACCACAGGCCCTCTCTGGCGACAGCCCCAAC
>CAYXYA010000413.1:0-2178 GCA_964469185.1 uncultured bacterium
AAGGCCGCGAAAGCGGGAATAAGACCAAAGGCCACCGCCAACGCGTGCTGCTTTGGGATCTCCTGGAAAGCCTGGGCCGTGATGATGATCGCGATCCAAAGCAGGATACCTAAGATGCATTCCTGGGGAATGACGCTGAGGAAAAACGAGACCCCGCCCATCAAGCAAAGTAACGAGATGAGGACCCCATTCAAGATGGAATAACCGTGCCGTGCGCCCATCGCTTTCCAACCCGGATGGCCGATGTAGATCGTCGTGGGGAAGGCACTGCCAAAGAAACCCGCGACTATCGTCGCGAGTCCGTTCGTCAATAAAGAAGATCTCGTCGCGTAGCGGTCGCCGCCCGCTTCCGCGCTTTCCAAATTCTGTAAGGAACCGATGACGTTGAAAAGCCCCATCGGGAAGATCACCGCCATGTACTTCCAACCAGTCGGACTCGAAATAAGCGCTAAAAGATCGCTCGGAACAGGATGGGGGAGATTGAATCCCCAAACGATAGGATCGGTGGAAACGTTGAACACGGCGAATCCAAAACTCTTCAAGGTCCAGGCCAAGCCTGTACCGATCACAACGGCCAAAAATCCTCCCGGCAGTCCGCCGGGCCATTTCACGCGGGCTGAGTAAGAGATCAGGATGATGAATGTGGGTAAAAGCCCCACAAGCGGGTTCGAAAAGATCTGAAAGATGAATCCCATCGCGATAAAAGTGATGGCCACGCCCGCCAGGGCGCAAAGCAAAGCGGCGCGAGGCGTATGTTTCCTCAGCCAATCCCCTACGAACGCGCCGACCGTTTCCATGACGCCGTTCAATAAACAAGCGAAGAGCCCGGCCTGCCAGGCTAGGTGATAATCCTTCGTTTCTTGATAGACGGGCGCCATGATAAGAAAAATGAATGCGATGAGGCTGGGGGTATTGATGCCGAAAGGAAGCGCGGTCACGTCGTCCCGGCCCGTGCGAAGGGCCAGCTTGCGAGCCTGCCAGGCGTAAAAGAGATTGCCAATGAGAATGGAAAGGGCCGCACCGGGCAAGATCTGTCCGGTGATGAATTCGGTGGGGAAACCGCAGAAGAGTTTGCAAAGGATGCCGATGAGCATCAGCTGAAGCAGATTGTCCACGAAAAGGCCAAAAAAACCGTCAAGGTCGCCTTGGGTGAACCAGGGAAGGGAACGGGACGTTTTGACCATGGGGCAAGCCTAAACGCCCTCCGGCGGAGGGTCAAGTTTTTTAGGCGGATCAACGGGCGATGGTATAGCGGGCGTGAAAGGCTTTTTGGCCGTTGTCGGCCACGGTCACCGGGATGTGGAGTTGAACTTCCTTGAAATAACAGAGGGCTTCTTTGCCGTGGGAACAGTAATAAAGATGAAGAGTTAACGCCAATTGGGTCTGGCCTGGTTTAAGGCTGATAGGAATGACTAAATCAGCGTTTTTGACTTCGCCGGAAGCGATCGAAGCTTGAGCGATTGTGGTTTTTGAGGAGGTCATTTCCCAGCGGGATGGCGCGAGTGCGTTGAGTCCCAATCCAGCGGGGAATTGGATCTCAAGTCGAAGTTCTTTCGCCGAAGGATCGATCGTTTGAGCGGGCAGGTCCGTTTTTTCGCCTGTGAAGGCTTGGGCTTTCATGGGATTGAGTTTATCCAAGCCCGTCAGCATGAGAGTGGAGACTTGGTTGGTCTTGGAGTCAAAAACCCGGATCAAATGGTTGTTGGTATCGGCGATAAAGAGTTTCCCACCCGCGAAAGCAAGATCGCAGGGTTCATTCAAGAGGGAACGAGAAGCCGCGCCGTCCTCGTGGCCCGCTTTCGGTCCACCCAAGAGGGTGGTGATGACGCGGGTTTTGGGGTCGAACCGTTTGATCTTGTTGTTGTAGGTATCCGCTACGTACAAGAAACCCTCGTGCCAGGCCACGCCGATGGGATGCTGAAGAAGGGCAGATGAGGCGGGACCATCCTTGTCCCCGAAATTAAAAAGCCCGCTGCCGATGAAAGTATCCACGCTCCCGCTGGGATCCAGGTCCGCTTCCCGAATGGAGGAAGTCTCGCTATCGGCGAAATAAAGTTCATGCCCATCCGTCGTGATACCGCTGGGCTGAGCGAGCGAGGATTTTTTTAGAAGGTCATCGTGGATATTCTCGTGTCCTGAACCTGCGTAAACTTTCGCCGCGTGAGTTTTCAGGTCCAG
>CAYXYA010000414.1:0-2171 GCA_964469185.1 uncultured bacterium
GTTCGTGTCTTGGAGACGCCAAAGGCCTGACCTCGCGGGCCTTGAACTCGGGCTTGGGGCCCTTTCCGCTGAATTGAGCGGTCTTGACCTTTACCGAATCCCTGGAGCCGCCCATCAGTTTCATGATCTTTTCCCAAAGCTGCTTATCCTCGGGTGTCAGCAAACATAAAGAATTTCCCTCAGCTCCCGCCCGGGCCGTGCGGCCCACGCGGTGGACATAATCCTCTGGGTTACGGGGTAAGTCATAGTTGATGACATGGGCAATATGATGGATATCCAACCCCCTGGCCGCGATGTCGGTAGCGACCAGGATATCGAACTTCCCTTCCCTGAATTGCTCGATGGCCTGGCGGCGTTGGGACTGGGTACGCCCCCCGTGGATACGGGTGACCTTGAAATCATTATCCTTGAGTTTGTCCGATAAACGATCGACCCGGACCTGCGTACGGACAAAGATCAGCACCGACCCGCGGCGTTCCTTCAACTCGTGGGCCAACTCCTCGAATTTTCTCGCCTCGGTGGTATGCACGATCACCTGGGCGATTTTAGCGATCGGCTGGGTCATGGACCCGACGGTGATCCGGACCGGTTGTTTTAAATAACGCGCGCCCAACGTTTGAATGTCGTGGGGAAACGTCGCGGAAAACAACAGTGTTTGCCGGACGGCAGGAAGCCTTTTGCGGATCTCCTCCAGCTGAGGGGCAAAACCCATGTCCAACATGCGGTCCGCCTCATCCAAAACCAAAAAACCGGTATGGTCGAACTTCAACGTGTTACGTCCCAAGTGGTCAATGATGCGTCCGGGAGTCCCGATAATGAGCCGCGGCTTACGAGCCAACGCTTGGAACTGAGCGGCCATGTTAGCGCCGCCGATCAGTAGAACGGATCCGCCCAAATAGTGGTCGGTGGTGAATTTCCGGAAAACTTCCAGGACCTGCATGGCCAATTCACGGGTAGGGGTCATCACCAGCGCGGTTTTATCTTTGTTGTTTTCCAAATAGGCTAAGAGCGGTATCGCGAAAGCCGCGGTCTTGCCGGTGCCCGTCTGAGCCGAGGCGATCACGTCTTTCCCCGCCAATCCAACGGGAATCGCCTGCGCCTGAACGGGCGTGGGCTTTACAAAATTCATTTTTTTCAAAGCCTTGCTCAAAAATTCGGGCAGGCTTAATTCTTCAAAACTTTCCATGAGATTCCTCTTTAATAAAGCGATTGATCATCGGAATGAATCAGGGGGGAAATATAGAGATAAAAGATCACGCTATTTCTTGCTGATGGGGCTCCCAAGATCTGCGGGGAGACATTTGTTTCCTACAAAGTCGTTGGAAACAATCCGAACCTTTGTGGGCGACATACCCAGGACAACTGTGAGGGGATACCGGCCAGGGCATTAAGATAACCGAAAACCAAAGCTTTAGGGGAATCTTCTTTCTACCCCTATACCAACAAAAAGGGCCGTTCTCTTTTCAGAAAACGACCCTCGACCGACGCGCAACTATTAGCTATTGATGGCTAAATCACTATTTGGTGTCCGTATCCGAATCCTTTGAGTCCTTATTATCTTTCGGATAAAGTTTCAAAACCTCATCCGTCAAGTCGATCCCAGCCTTTTCATAGAGAGCCTTATCCGAATCCAACACCAAGTCGACACCCGCGCTTTGGGCGACTTTCGTGATCAACGCCCTGATCTCGGCTGAGGCTTTGCTCAACATTTCCCGCTTTTGGGCGTCCAACTCATTTTGGATCTTGTTTTTTTTCGCCTGGAACGCCTTGGCTTTTTTCTGGAATGTACGCTCTTTCTTGCTCTTGTCTTTCACATCCTTGTCATTGAGTTCCTTTTGAAGCGCCTTCAACTCGTCGGCGTCGCCCTTCAACTCCTGATTCTTTTCTTGAGCCATTGCCTCGATCTTTTTCTCAGCTTTTTGGACTCCAGGATAGGCTTGAAACAGTTTTTGCCCGGCCGCCGTTGCGACCTTGGTTTCCTTCGCCATCGCCGTCGAAGCCACCAATAAACAGCATAACAATGTCAAAATACGCATAAAAACTCCTTTTAAAATAAAATTGAAATTACAACGTAACAAAACCACCCTTAACCTCATAGCGGATCAACGATCAACAATAAGCGTTAAACCTGGTCTCAAAAAAAGAGCGGAAGCCTTTGGGCTCCCGCTCGG
>CAYXYA010000415.1:0-2165 GCA_964469185.1 uncultured bacterium
GCTTCCCGCGCCAAGCTGGAGGCCCTGCCCCTTTATCACGGATTCGACCAAGCCTTTTCCAACCGATGGGACGACAACCACATGAACTCCTTGAAGGTTCGCGGGGTCATGGAGAAGTACAAGCAAAAGGGGACCTTCTTCCTCAACGACAGCCAGGGTTATACGGAACCTTCCGACGCGGGCATCGCGCTCACGGACGGGACTAAGCTGGCCCCCGGTCTTCTGAAGGGCGGCAACAGCATCGGCGCCCATTCCCTCACGCACGAGTTCGTTCCTTATCTCAATCGCAACCGCCAATTCTTCGAGGTCATGGGATGCCGCGTGGATAGGGAAGTCAACAGCCAGAGCCCGGTCCTGGCCTACGCCTTTTCCTTTATGAGCATCAAGAACGACTTGGAACCTGTTGTTTCCCAGAAAGACTTCGCGGAGATATTGAGGCGCTCAGGTTTCTACCATTTGAGCGAGCATCAGTTCGCGACCTATTTGAAGACCGATTTTCTTCTCGGCTACCTGATCTGCGGGGACGGCGGGGACAGCACGATGGGTATCGAACTGAACATCGAACTCGCGAAAAAACGTGATCCTGCGGATAAACCACTTTGGGTCGTTTCCATGCATCCCTGGGTGGACCCTTGGGGCGGGAAAGAATTTTCCAAACTCCAGGACCTTTACAAAAAATGGTCGGGCAAGAAGGACTGGTGGTATTGCAACCAGAACGAGTACGCGGCCTACCGCTATCAGTTCCTTTATAGTGACATCAAGACCAAAGTCGTCGGCAAGACACTTCAAGTGACCATGATCCGTCCCGATCCCCTGGACCTGGGGGATATGACCCCGCTTTCTTTCGCTGTGCGGGGAGTGAAGCCTGCCGAGGTCAAGGAAGTCAGCGGGACCGGCATGAAGCCAGCCAAGTTCACGGGTGCCGCTCAAGACTTCACCTTTGACCTTCCTCATGACGCCGATCACGGCCTACCCGAGGCTTATGGCGACCAGGCGCTGGGTTTTGACGCGAATTTGACCTGCGCGGGCAATGTCTTGAAGCTGGATATGAAGAACACCGCCGGTAAAAAAATCGAGAATGTCCGCGTCACTTTCCGTCTACCTTTGAAATGGAAAGAAGGCATCATTAAGAAAACGATGGAGGTCTTGGACAAGAAGGGAAGCGAGATGACCGTTCCCTTGAAGTTAGCAAGTTCAGATTACCTCTACACCACCGACAGGGCCTACGTGGTCGCGCAGATCGACGCGGTCAGCGGGGGAAAAAGAGTGCGCGGTTACGCCACTTGTTTTGAGGATGCACCGAAGTTGGACGCTTCTTATCCCCATGATGGATTCCAGGTGTTAGGACCGCTTTCAGCTGGGACTGAGAATCTGGATGTGAAGGTGTTCGCCAAAACGGTCTTGACCGCTTCCAAACCCGACAAAAGCTATTCCTTCGGGAAAGAAAAATTCTCCTGGGAGGTCCCTTCTCCCGGTATTCCAGCAGAACTGAGCCCTGAGATCATCACCGCCGGCGGGCGGAACAACAGCCGGACATTCTATAAATGGGACAAGTCCTTTTACGTTCCGGGACCGGACCCGCTCTATTACATCGTGTGGGGGAAAGTGAAGTCGCCTAAGACCGGGACTTTCGAGGCGGTCTTTGACAAGCCCAGCGTCCAGGCCATCTACTTGAACGGTCAATTGGTCAAGGGAGCGAAACTCGCGCTGAAAAAGGGAATGAATGACCTTCGCATTCTATATAGCGCGTCGGCGGGCCCTCACAGCAGTTTCTCGCCGAATCAATACGGGGTCTGGTTCAGGTTGGTCGACGGGAAGGGTAAGCGGGTGAAGAGCGTCAAGTACATCAGACCCGAGTTGAAGTAACTTAGCCCATCTGCTCTTTGGCGACCAACATCATGTCGCGGATCATCTCGGCGATAAGCGGGAAACTCCGGATCTCTTTGCTCGCCAGGCCTTCCTCGAAGAAGCGGCGGGCTTCTTTATATAACCCCTGACGGCGGTGCAGTTCCCCTATCAAATAAAGAACGCCCGGCTCGCCAAGATGGTCGGGAAGTTTATATCCCTGCTGGAAAAATTCCTGATAAGCCGCGGCGGCCTCGGCCATCGCGGCCTTCTCACTTTCGCTATCCCCGCTCATGCGGTTCAACCAAACGAGATGTAAA
>CAYXYA010000416.1:0-2161 GCA_964469185.1 uncultured bacterium
TCCGATGGCCGACCGCCTGCCTTCTCTCGACGCCTTCCGTGGTTTCGTCATCATCGCGATGGTCTACGTGAACAACCTGGGTGAGGGCGTGCCTTTGTGGATGCGCCACGCGGACGAAGCTTATCCCAATACCTTCGACGCCTACACCTTCGTGGACCTGGTGTTCCCCGGATTCCTCTTCATGGTCGGTTTCTCCCTTCCGCTCTCTTTCTATTCAAAAATAAAACAAGGAGTGAATGAACACCTGCTCTTCTGGCGCGCGGCGGCCCGGGCCGTGATGCTCCTCTTCATCGGCCTCGTCATGGTCAACCACGGGTACAGTGAAGAGCTCACCGGCATAAGCAAGGCCTGGTGGCACACGCTCTTTTATTCCGCCATTATGATCGTCAATCTGGCGACCCCGAAGCATTGGAGCGAATGGCGCTCGAAGACGCTTCGTTTCCTGAAATTCGCTTCATGGTTTGTCATCGCCTATATGCTTTTCATCTATCGCGCGACCGGGCCGGATGGCCAGGTCATGTGGTTCGAACGCAGTTGGTGGGGCATCCTGGGGCTCATCGGCTGGGCCTACCTGGGCGCGGCTTTCATTTATCTAATGCTTCAGGGCGACCGTATGAAGCTGATGTTGTCCCTGTTCCCCTTGATGGCCATCGACATGCTGGGCCGCCACGGGTACCTGGACGGACTCAATATCTGGCGGGAATTCAACGACGCTTTCGGGACGCACACGATGATCGTCATGGAGGGAGCGGTGGTCGGAAGTCTCTTCGTGGGAAAGGGCAAGACAACGCACGACGCCCGGATGAGGTTCATCCTCGCTTTCGGCGCGGGCCTCTACATACTCGGTTCACTCCTGCGGCCCCTCGATGGCATCAACAAAAACGCGGCGACGGTGCCTTGGGGCCTGGTCTCGGCGGGCATCTGCTGCGTGCTTTACGTCCTCTTCTACTGGATCATCGAGGTGCTCCAATACAGGCATTGGGCGGATTGGACCTTGAGTTCCGTGGGGCAGAACGCCCTGCTCGCTTACATCTTTTCGAACGTGAACCAGGATTTCTACATGGCCTTCGTAGGCAGTCCGATGCCCTACTGGGGTTCCTACATGAACGCGGTCCAGCAGATCCTGCTGGTCTGCGTCTTCTCTTGGATCTGTACGAGGCAAAAACTCTTCCTGAGGTTATAGTTCGATGCGATTTGTCCGGACCCGCCTCTCCATCAACTTTTTCCTGGAGTTCGCCACCTGGGGAGCCTGGCTTCCCATCCTCGGCAATCACCTGACCCAGATCGGTTTCAGCAGCGCGGATATCGCGCTCATCTTCGGCGTCGGTGCCCTCGCCAGCATGGTCGCTCCTCTCATCGCCGGCCAGATCGCCGACCGGTGGATGGCCACCCAGAAACTTTTGGCGGTCTGTCACCTCATCTCCTCCGCGTTCTTTTTCACCGCGGCCTCCGCGACGGATTTTTGGTCCGTTTGGATCCTGACCTTCTTGGCGATGTTCTTTTATATGCCCACCCTGGGTTTGTCGAACGCCTTGAGCCTGCGGCATTTGAAAGACAACCCCGAGTTTTTCCCGGTCGTCCGTTCTTTCGGGACGCTGGGTTGGATCTCAGCGGGCCTCTTGATGACCCTCTGGTTCCACTTCAATCCCGGCCGTCCGGTGGGTGATTGTCTGAGGGCGGGCGCGCTTTACGCTTTCCTGCAGGGCATCTTCTCGCTCTTCTTGCCGGACACGCCGCCCCAACCCAGCTCCGAGAAAAAATTCGCCGTGGCGGAAGCCATCGCGATGCTGAAAGAACCTTCCTACGCGGTGTTCATGGTCCTTTCCTTCTTTCTGATGTTCGTGAACATGTTCTATTACAGCTTTGACGGGAAGTTCTTCCAGGAAGGTCTGCATGTTCCGATGGAATATGTTTCCGCCCTGCTTTCGGTCAGCCAATGCGTCGAGCTCTTGACCTTGTGGATATTGCCCTTCGTGCACCGCAAGTTGGGAACGAAAACCACCATCGCTCTTGGGATGCTGACCCTAGTCCTGCGCTACTGTGTTTATGTTTGGGGCCATCCTTTGGGATTGGTCCTGGCCGCCAAAGCCCTCAACGGGGTTTATTTCGGGTTCGTGTTCGTTGTCGCCATGATGTACGTGGACAAGGTGGCGCCGCCGGA
>CAYXYA010000417.1:0-2144 GCA_964469185.1 uncultured bacterium
CCAGACTATTAGTTAAGAGCTTCGTGAGAGCCGACGAATGACCCTTTTGAATAGAATGGAGCAACATTTTAACATCGGCTTTTTTGGGTGTCAAGGAGCTTTGGTGGAGAGACTGATAAGCCTTTTTTGTTGAAATTCCGAAAGGCGGCTTTACCAGACAATGCCAAATCTTGACGCGCGGGGCTCGGACCGTCTTTAAAATTTCTCCACGGCCGTGTCCAAGCGCAAAGCGCGCGCCTGAAATAAAAAATGGGACATCACTGCCAAGGGAAGCCCCCCACTCAACCAGTTTCTTTTTTGAAAGGTTAAGATTCCAAAACTCGTTGAGACCCATCAGCGTTGCGGCCGCGTTGCTTGAGCCTCCACCCAAACCGGCGGCGATCGGGATCCTTTTATGGATACGGATAATAATCCCCCGCTTGAGATGACACCGTTCTTTGAGAAGTTTAGCTGCGCGGTAGGCTAGATTCCGGGGTCCTTTGGGAATTTCCGGCGAGTCCGATAAAATTTTAATGCCGGACTTTGCCGGTAAAAGCGTTATTTCATCCGCGAGGCTGATCCTTTCAAAAAGGGTCTCGATTTCGTGGTAACCGTCTTTTCGTTTGGAGAGAACATTGAGAAACAGATTAACTTTGGCGAAAGAAAGAACTTTCACATCAACCCCGCTCTGGCGGGGTCAAGGCGTGGCGGGCCTGGGGACCGCCGCGTCTTTTTCGGCGGCTTCCTGCGGCGGGCTAAAACCGAAAAGTTTAAAAGCGTCCTGGATGGACTGAGATTCGACGAGGCATTTTTCCAAAAGCTGTGCTTCGGTTATTTTATTCTGTCGATAATCCAAAATTGTTTGACGGTCTACCACCAATTTTTTCCGATTCAGGTAGTCCTGGATCTCGATCTTGTCAAACTCGTTGAATGAGTAACTTTTCAAAACGTCATTGATAATTTTAAAAACACTTAAAATAATTTGTTTAGGGTCGCCTGTTTTGATTGAAATCATCGAAAATCGGAATGACCTCTTGCCCGGTACGTTGTCAAACAGACCATCGACCAAAAGCGTATTGTGAGGCATCTCTTCTTGGCCCGGCTCTTTTGAGAAACTGAAGCGGATCCTTTGGACAATCTGATCGGCGAGGAAATTCTCAAGTTTCACTTCTTTTAACACAAAGGAGTTCGGGTCTTCAATTTCCTGTTTGTATTTTCCTTGTGCGAAAACGGTGCGGTTGATGGATTCCTCAATACCGATCGCGTCCGCATTCGCGCGCTTGGTGTCATCCAAAGAACGGGTGACCACAAGCTCATTGTCATGCTGCTTGTCCCGGATCACGACCGTGCAAAAATCAAGCGGCAGATCCGTCGACAACGCGACGCGCGTCACCGTCTGCATGACTTTGCCCATCACCTCATGAACCTCTTTGGATACCTGGCCTTTCGCGTCGACAATCGAATCTAAATATACGACGGCGCCGACGGTTTTACCGACGACCCTTGCGGTGCTTTCAACTTTACATTCCTTGTGGTCAATGTCCTCAATCGACTTTGGAACGGAATTAGCGGGATAAGTATATTTAGGGCCGCAGCCTGACAGAAGTAGACAGGTGACGGTAGACAGGAAAATCTGTCTACTCAGTCTTCGGAATGTATTTCGCGGTGACCCGGGGATTGGATTTTCCATATTCCTTGAAAATGGCTTCGATCTCGTCGTAGTCCAACTCCTGACGCTCGATAAGCTCTTTGGCAAATCTTTCAAAAATGACGTTTTCTTTGCGGAGCAGTTCCTCTACGTCTTTCATGCAAGACTGAAGAATTTCCTGACTTTCAGTGTTTAATTTCGCCTTGACAGTTTCGGAAAGCTGGTCACTGGCCGAAGAATGCGGGATCATGGAATAACTTCCGACGAGGCCCGATTTTCCCATGCCATAATTCCAAACCATGCTGTGCGCCAAACCCATTGCGTGCTGAAAATCACTCCCTACGCCTGTGGAGGTAACGCCAAACTTTATTTTTTCAGCTACATAACCGGCAACCGCCACTTTGATGTTGGCCAGATATTCATCCCGGTTCTGAAACTGTTTATCTTCCGTTGGAACATGATATACCACACCGCCCGCCGGCCCGCGCGGAACAATGGAAGCCTTAAAAACGTCGTC
>CAYXYA010000418.1:0-2144 GCA_964469185.1 uncultured bacterium
GAAATATCCCCGCCCATGTTTTAAGTCATCGGAGTATGAACGTTCGTATTCCAGTGATGGCATGATGTGCCGCGTCTAGTTCCCGTTCGTCCAGAAAAACTCATCAAGTTTTTTGAGAGGATGGGCTGGCGTAGATCAAAGCGCGGACCCGGCGATCATATCGCACTCAGAAAAGAAGGATACAGCCGTCCCGTCATAATCCCAGATTGGAGAGAAGTCCCCAAGTCCTTGATCAAGAGCAATCTTCTAACCGCAGGCATTTCCTTGGAGCGGTATTTTGAAGTGATGAGTCAGCTGTAAAAGTGGTGCCATCCAGCCAGCAGAAAGCGTGTCAGTAGGGCAGACGCCGCAAGGGTCGGGCTCATCGGGTTGTCGAGAGGATACGAGGCCAGCCGGGGCCGTCAGAAAGGCTTGGACCGCTTAAAAGGCGCGTACTCTACCAGTTGAGCTACGGGCTCTCCTTGTTGATTTTACAACAATTTTTTGGGGGCATGCCGGCCTCTGTTCACCGGGGTTAAAGCGCCATGGGGTTAAAGCGCCATGTCGCGACAGGGGTTAAAGCGCCATTGACAAATCGCGGGTATGGGGGTAATCTCAAAACGCGTGAAAAAACGTACAATTCGATCCCGGGGGATTTTAAATGAGGAAAGTTAGCGGATTGGCGTTGGCCGCGGTGTTGTCGATGAATGGGACCTCGGTTTTGGCCCAATCCGTCTATGGGAATTCCGGGGCTCAGGGGGAAACCGTTTTGGCCGGAGCCGAGCAATCCGTGGCCAAACTGGCGACGGAAAGAGGTTTTTATGCCGGGAACGACTATCGACAGTATTGGACGAGGGACCTCGGTTACTCCGTGGATGTCTTGGTGGGGCTGGGTTACGCGGACACGGTGGAGGCGCACCTTAAGCAGATTCTCAAAAACCAGAAGCCATCCGGGGAGATCCCCGCGATGGTTCAGACAAGAGCGGGCGTCATTCATGATGTGACGCACCCGGAGTTGGTGCTTAGAAGTTACAAGTATCGAGGCGTTCATTTCTTGGATGATCTCGGGGAATATATTTCGAATTACCATGGAGTGGAAGCCGATAATCCGGTGATATTCCTGACCACCCTGAAAACTTACGAAAGGTTGACCGGCCGGAACACTTTTTCCGGGGAGTACGAAAAAAATATAGATGAGATCCTCAAGCTTATCGAAACCCTGACAGGTAACAACGGACTGATCCCGGGCAGCGGGTGGGTTGACGCCATGGAAAACTACAGAGGCAAGTACATGTTGCTCAACCAGGTGTGGCTTTACAAGATGTATAGGGAATTCGATATGCGAGAAAAGATGCAGGCGATGCGTTCGGCGCTGGAAGCTTTTTGGGATGGGAAACAGGGATTTTACGTGGACTACCTGGGTGGCAACCGCTTCGATACTTTGGCCAACGCCCTGCTCATGGACGAAGACTTGGTCCCAATGGACAGGGTGAAAAGTATTTTGGCCATGCTCTCGAAGGTCCGCGGGAAATATGGCTACGTCAATTTGTATCCGCCTTATACCATCGGCGAGTGTTCTGAGTATCCGTACCAATACCAGAACTCGACTGTTTGGCCATTCGTGGAATATAGGTTGGCTAAGGTATTTAAAAAATACGGAATGATCGCCGAGGCGAGGCAAATAAAATCCATGATGGAAGCGAGAAAAGGATTCAACGAATGGTATTCGCCCGTCAATGGAAAGCCCGGCGGGAGTAAAACGCAACTATGGACCGCCAGCGCGTATGTCGGCGTTTCTAATCTAGTCGGAGCCTCCGCGAAATAAAAGCAGTAAGGTCTTCCCGCCTTCCGACGGCTATTCATCCCCTCTCGGTGCCGGTGGCCTTTGTTATCCTCGCCGTCCTCTCCGTTTATTTCAACGCCCTGCCGGGGAAACTCTTTTGGGATAGCGAGGTCATGATCCGCGACAATTATTTTCTGAGGAGTTTCCGTTATCTTCCGCGAATTTGGTCCACCTGCGTGACCGCCGGAGGGGGCGGGATCAATAATTATTACCGGCCCATCCCCGTGACTTTCTACTTGATCCAATACCAGCTTTGGGGGCCCAATCCTTTCGGATTTCATACAATGAGCATTCTCCTTCATCTCGCGAACGCCCTGATGGT
>CAYXYA010000419.1:0-1244 GCA_964469185.1 uncultured bacterium
CGTTGTTGACGATGAAGTTGGCGTGGATCTTACTGACCTGGGCGCCGCCCACCTTGAAACCCTTCAAGCCGACCGACTCGGTCAGCCTTCCCGCGAAGTTGCCTTCCGGATTCTTGAACACACTGCCCGCGTTCTTCTCCACCCGCGGCTGCTTGCCGCGGCGGACGCCGAAATATTCCTTCACCTTTTTTTCGATGGACTCCTTCGGTTCTTTCTTGAGCTTCAGGACCACTTCCACCAGTACATTGCCGCTCATCTTCAAGGTCGAGTGGCGGTAGCCGTACTGGTAGTCCGCCTTTTTCAAATGTTTGACCTCGCCCCGGGGCGTCACGATGGTCAACTCCTCGACCGCGGGACCGATCCAAGCCTTCTTCGCGCCGGCGTTGCCCACCACAGCCCCGCCGATCGTGCCGGGAATACCGGCGAAGAACTCAACGCCGCCCAAATTCGCCTCGCGGGCTTTGCTCAGGACTGTCACCAGCTTAGTGCCGGCCTTGGCCCTCACCCGGTCACCCTCGATATGGATGCCCTGGAATCCCCGCCCCAGGCGGATGACCACACCCTGAGTGCCCTCGTCGGCGAAGAGCACATTGCTTCCCCCGCCCAGCATGAGATAAGGGATCTCGCCATGCGACAGACAGCGGAGCAGTTCAGAGAGGTCCTCCACACTTTGCGGTTCCACGAAAGCCGCCGCCGGGCCGCCCAGGTGATAGGTGGTATAGGGCGCGATCGGGTGGTTGAGTTCCACCTTGCCGTGCAGTAAATTTTTGAGTTCCCTAAAATCCACGTTCGTCCTTTCGACAACAGAAGAAGTCAAAAAAACCTCTTTTCACCGCCAAGACGCCAAGGCGCCAAGAAAGATAAAAAATGATTTTCAATCTTTAAAAATGTTGAACTTGGCGTCTTGGCGTCTTGGCGGTTGATCATGTTTTTCATCCTTTGTGCTTCTGGACCAGGTCGTTGCCGATCTTCCAAACATCTCCCGCGCCCATGGTCAAGAGCACGTGCTTCTCGGTTAAATGACTTTTCAGGTACTCCATCAATATGGGACGGTCCTCGAAATACCGGACCTCGGTCTGGCCGTTCTCCCGCAAAGCCTCCACCAGGGTCATTCCCGTCACGCCGGGTATGGGCTTCTCCCGCGAGGGGTAAATGGGCGTGATGAGGACCTCATCCGCATCGCCAAAAGCCTTGCCGAGCTTGTCCCGGAGCAGCTGGGTGCGCGAGAAAAGATGGGGCTGGAA
>CAYXYA010000419.1:1254-2134 GCA_964469185.1 uncultured bacterium
CGGGAACCCGCGAAATTCTTCGCCGCTTTCAGGGTTTCCGAGACCGCCGTGGGATGGTGGGCGTAGTCATCGACCACCACAGCCTTCTTATAGGAGCCTTTGACCTCGAAGCGCCTTTGGGCTCCATGGAACCGCGCCAATCCGGCGGCGATGGCCTTGAAGGAAACTTTCAATTCCAACCCCACCGCGACCGCCGCCAGGGCGTTCTGGATGTTGAAGCGGCCCGGTACGTGGAGTTTGATCTTTCCGAGTTTCTTGCCGTGGAAAAATAGGTCGAAGATCGAACCCGCCTTTTCCAACCGGACGTTATGAGCCGCCACCTGCGCCTCTTTTGTCATGCCGTAGGTCACCATCCGCCTCTTGATCTGGGGCATGATCGCCTGCACCTGCTTGTCGTCGATGCCGAGGATCACACAACCGTAAAAAGGCACCTTGTTGGCGAAGGTCACGAAGGCGTCCCTCACTTTGTCGATGGAGCCGTAGTAATCCAGGTGGTCATCGTCGATGTTGGTGATGATGGAGATCATGGGTGAGAGGAGGAAGAATTCCCCGAAGGCCTCGCAGGCCTCCGCCACCAAGTAGGCGCCCTTGCCCAGCTTGGCGTTGGACTTGAACACGTCCACCTGCCCGCCGATGACGAGGGTCGGGTCCAGTTTGCCCTCCGTCATGGCCAACCCGATCATCGAAGTGGTCGTCGTTTTACCGTGGGTGCCTGAGATGGCGATACCGTATTTGAGGCGCATGAGTTCCGCCAACATCTCGGTGCGGGGAATGACGGGGATGGAACGCTTGTGAGCCTCCACGATCTCGGGGTTGTCCATGGGGACCGCCGCGGAATAGACCGCCACGTCCGCCCCAACCACATTGGAAGCCTTGTGTC
>CAYXYA010000420.1:0-246 GCA_964469185.1 uncultured bacterium
CTTATGATAATCGCAAGCGCATCATACACCGAGCCTTGCGGCACAACCTCCCCGCCATTGCTTCCTTGGCGGGGGTAATTTAATGCTGCGGATTCACCGCGGCACCTACAAATACCGCAGTCAGCAAAACAAAAACGTAGGCCTGCAAAAACGCCACAAAGATCTCGAGAAGACTGAGCCCGATCGCCGCCGCTACAGAAACCGGCGCGATCAAAATGCTTTTAAAAATAAAAATCAGTCCAATGA
>CAYXYA010000420.1:256-1106 GCA_964469185.1 uncultured bacterium
GCCGGCGATCATGTTTGCGAAAAGCCGGATACAAAGCGCGAAAGACTTGGTAAAGAGACCTAAAATTTCAATAACGAACATCAAGGGGACCAGCCAAAACGGCAAACCATGAGGGATGTAAGTCTGGAGATAATGCACCACACCGTGTTTGCGGATGCCGGCGTAATGGATGAGGGAAAAAGTGGTGAGCGCCATCGCACTGGTCACGGAAATGTTGCCGGTCGCGGTCGCTCCCCAAGGGACCAGGCCGAGCAGATTGCAGGTCAGAATAAAGAAAAAAAGAGTCAAAAAGTACGGGAGGTACTCATCCCCATCCGGCCCCAGATTGGGCCGCACAATTTCATCCCGCACAAAAACAATGAACAACTCAATGGCATTGGCCAGCCCGGAAGGCGTTAATTGAGCCTTTTTTCGAGCCGTCCAGAGGACAACCAACAGTAAGGCTGCCGCGACCCACATGATCCGGGTATGCGTTGTGAAATAGAGCGGGATATTGCCTATAGAAAACAGATAAAGGATACGGTGGTCCAGGATGTGATGTTCCAGAATTTCTACAAAGTTCATGAGGCGGTTCCTAAGAAGGGGATCTGCAACAACGAAAAGATGAAATAGGAGAAGACTAAAGCGATCAGAGGCCAGGTCGGATCAATTCGAAGAGAATGCAGGATCAACGCAGTGATGAGTAGCGACGCCATCCGAACCAACGCGCCGCCGGCAAACAGCGCGTAAAATTTGTTAACCGGACCGCGCAGCGCGCCGAAAAGCAGGTGGTAAGCGACGCAGGCTTCTACGGCCGCCCAAAGCAGCACCGCCTGCGTCGCCCGGCGAATTTCAGGGTTTAGAGTCTGGG
>CAYXYA010000420.1:1116-2130 GCA_964469185.1 uncultured bacterium
CGCCGCAGCTGATAAGATCAGAAATCCATTAAGTCGTTTTGGATGAACCATTAGAAAATTCGCGAAGAAAGTTAAATAAGCCCACTGCAAAACCGACGATCGCGCCTGCCAACGTCCCCCAAGGACCGATAGTCCAATACCGGTCCGCCTGAATCCCCGCATAAGTGCACAGCAGAATCGTTAAAGCTAACGAGGTCCCTGCGTAGGCATGCCGCCACACACTGGCACGTTTTTGAGGCGGAGGCGGGATTGCAGCCATATGGGATTTTCGAGAGGCGACAGATAATATCAAACGGTACTTTACGCGGTCAATTTTATATAAGTATAAAGCATTTCAGCACTCTATGGATAGAACCAATAAAGGGAACCTGAAAGAACTTTCCAGTGCGACCGCTCAGGGACGGCGGGCAGAACAACAAGACCGCTATGTGGAACGTCGTTTCGACCTACCGGCATGGAAAGGCCGCTTTCTTGCGGTTATGGATGGCCATGGAGGGCCGCATGTGGCGGACATCGCGGCTCATACTTTAATTCCTCTTTTTGAAAAGCACATGGCATCTCAAATTTCTGTCGAACGAGCCCTGCGTGAAACAATCAAAGAATTATATCGTTGCACCGCCAAAGAACCCTCCGGCTCAACGCTTTCTATCGTCTATATCCCTGAAGGGGACAAACAGGCTTACGTCGCCGTCCTGGGTGATTCGCCGGTCGTTATTCTGGACGCCACGGGAGAAATCTGGGTCAGTCCACTCCACAACGTCCGCTCCAATCTGGCCGAGCGGCAGGCGGCACTGGACCGCGGGGCGCGCTATGCCGCAGGATACATTGAAGATGCCGCCCATCCCGTGGAAGGGCTGCAGCTTTCTCGCAGCTTGGGGGATGAAAAGGTAGCGCATCTGCTTAACCGGGAACCGGAAATGGCCAAGGTATCCTTGGGAGGAAAAAGCTTCGTCCTATTGGCCACGGATGGTATTTTCGATGCCATCGATGTGAACCTTTCCGCACAAATCGAAT
>CAYXYA010000421.1:0-2126 GCA_964469185.1 uncultured bacterium
GATGAGGGCTGGAGAGGAAAGGGGCAAAAAAGAAAGCTGTTCAGGGATTTAAATAGATAAATCCCGTTGCACCCGCTCAGGGAATATTTAAACCAGCCGCTTCACTTCCCAACCGAATTTCTTCCGCGCCTGTTCCATGCATTGATCGTACAGGACCTTCGTCCTCAGGAATGAATAACGCTCGTCCGCGGCCTTGGAGGCGTAAGGCTCGTTATCCACGACGCCCGAGATGAGGAAACGGACCTTAGCGGATGACAGTTTGGCCAGCCATTCCACGAACTCATTTTCGATAGCGAGGGTCTTGCCGAATTTAGCCGCGTACTCCTCGAGCTGTGGATCGTTCAATATCCCCTGGCAAAGCAGCGCCCAAAGCAGGTTGCGGGCTTTGCGCATATAGGCGTACTTTTTCTCGCCCTTTTCCATGATCTCCCGGATGAGCCTTGTCAGCCGGTTATGGGCTTTGTAACAGAGCAGGACCTTCCGGGAATCCGCCTGGAGCCTTTCCGCGCTGAAAACCTGGTTGTAGTCCTTCTCATCTTCGAACACTTCCTGCAGGCGGGACATCTTGTCCACTTCCCCGTCGGAAGCCAAGTAAGTTTGGGCCAACTTCAACAACTCGACGGCTTTGTCTTCCGTGATCTCCATCTCTTCCAGGTCCTCCTGGCGCAGATTGGAGAAGGCTTTTTCCTGTCTTTCATAATAAACGCCGAGATCCTCGCGGAGCTTATCCTGAAGTTCCAGTTGGATCATGTCGTTGGCGTGCAGGTTCCAAGGCTTGACCGGATTTTGCCGGTTGTTGTTGATGGCCACTTCCAGCACGAATTCGTTGGAAGCGCCGGTGATGATCTTGCACATGACCCAGAGATCGTCCAGGGCCTGGGAACGCTCCTGAAGCCTCGGGTCGTCTTTGTAACTCCCCAAGAACCGGTCGAAGGTCGTGATCGTCTGCGCGCCGTTCAAGAGCCGGGGTTCCGTGAGGATGAACTTGCCTTTTTCCACGTCGATCTTCTCCGCGAAAAGCGTCACTCCATTATGGTGAAAAGCGAAGACCGCTGGGTCCGCCTCGCCCCGAAGCACCAGTTTCTCAAGGGCCTCATGAAGCGAGCGGTTGGTCGCCGCGTCCTCGGACAAGCTGGCGCGGATGTTACGCTCGAAAAAGCGGTAGCTCATTTCCTTGAACATCGCGTGAAGGTCGGTGAGCTTGGCGAAACCCAGGTGAAGCACTTCCCCCTGAGGACCGCTCCTCTCCAAGGTCTCGGCCACGTGCAGGGGATAACGGTGGGTCACCCTTTGGTGCGCGATCGCGCCAACTTTGCCGCTTTCGGCGGACAGGAATTGGAAGACCATGGGGATGGACTTCCCGAAAAACTGGTCGATCAGGTATTTCTTGCCTTCCAGGTCTTCCCGCAGTTTCTCATAAACCATGCTCCGCTCGGCTTCCTGGGGGTCTCCGGTGAAGACCATGTGGACGAAAACCCGCTCGACCGCTCCCTGATAGTTGAGCATCAGGCTTTTCAACTGGAGCAGGAACTGCTCGGACTGGATACCCGGAGGCTCCGCGCCGAAGACCCTGTCCATCCCGACCTCGATGAGGCGTTGGAAGGACACCCGGAACAAGATGGGGGCTTTCGACCATTTAAATTGGAATAGGTAGAGGTTCTTTAATTGAGGGTCGACATGGAAAGCGTCGATGCCGTATTCGTTGCGGCCCCAGAAAACCTGCTTCGTGGCTTGCTCGCGGGAAAGCTTGAATTCTTGTTCAAGGAAAAGGAGGGCGAAAGCGTTGTCGGGGACAACACCGGGGACTTCTTGAAGCGATCCGAGGACCGCGTCGATCTGCTCTTGAGTAATGGTTGCCATAGGACCCCCTAAACTCAGTTCTTATTATACAACCTCCAAAGAGGCTGGGTCTTTAATTGGGCTTTCTCAACTTTTCCTTTTGCCTGGATTTTCGCCTATTTTCGGCGCTCTTTTTTACGCCGGTCCTTCTTCAGCCGCTCCTGATAAAGCGACGACGCCTTCTCCCCGCTGAGCCTCTCATAACGACGGCCCCGGCTGCGCCGGTCCTTGCCCCGAAGTATCCGGGGGCGCTCGGCAAAACCGAATTGGATCATCATTTCGTTAAA
>CAYXYA010000422.1:0-2117 GCA_964469185.1 uncultured bacterium
TCTGGTTCGCTTCACCCATCCCCCAATGGGTCCCTTTCGCTCACTTGAGAATATCCCTGCGGGCCACTTGGCCCGGGGCTTTCCAAGGAAGGGGCAGGGTGTTTTTTTAAGCCTTTAAAAACCCCAGGCCCTCTCTGGCGACAGCCCCTACCAAAAGGTCGATTGGACCCAAAGCACCTGAGCGTAAGGGACCCATTGGGGGATGGGTGGAGCGGAACCAATACAGAAAAGTTCTTCTCAAGACCCCCGTGCCTCATGGCGGCTAGAGCCAGAGAGGGCCGAAAAAGAAAAAAGCACTAAACGGAACATTACGAGGGAATTAAGTATGTAATTCCTATTATCCCTGAGATGGGGGCGTTTTTTCGGTTGGAGTAGGTGGCTCGGGTGAAGCGGGCGCTTCCACGACGGCAGGCGGGGCGGGAACGACCTCAGCGGTCGGGGTCGGCGCGGCGGGAGGCGTTGTCGGTTCAGCGGGGGCGGCGTCGGTTTTGGGTTTAGGACGAGGCGAGCGCTTGCGGGGGAAAAAGAGTTTCTGGGTCTCCTCGTCGTAGGCGAAGAGGTTGCCGAACTGGGCCCATTGGGCGAAGGTGACGAAGGTTTTTTCATAATTCTCTGAAGGCAGATTGAAGATGATGATCTCCATTACCAATTCCGCGTCCAGTTTTTTGCGGGGATGTTTCAAAAGCATGTCGTAGATCTGTTTGAAGAGGCGCAGTTTCAACAGCTGCTCCCGCCAGATGACCTGTCGCTGCTGCGAAGTGGCCTTGACGAAGAGTTGTCCGTCAGCCGTCAAAACAACATTGCGTTTCGGTGTGTCGACAAAACTCAAAAGCTCCGCGGATTTGACGACCTTGATGATGTCGCCGAATTCCTTGTCGGTCTCCGTGGCGATGCGGAAAACGTCCTCTGTGCCGCCGCGGGCGTCCAAGTATTCCAAGATACCCACGATCTCGCTCGGGATACATTCGGGCAGTGATTCGGCGGGTGCCAGTTCGTTAGGTTGAAGGATCTGCTCGGGCACGTCGGGAATTTCATGACCGGTGATGATCTCATGGAGTTGATCCACCAACTTGTTGAACTCAGGCGCGCGGTAATCCCGCGGGCGGGGCAGGGGATTTTCCAATATCTTTAAAATGTGACCTGGGTGGGTTCCCAGTACAACGATGCGGTCCGCCATATAAACGACTTCTGGAATGTCGTGGCTGACCATGAGGACCGACGAAGGATTCTTGTCGTGGGCCGCACAGATGTCGATGACCTCGGCGCGTAAGGACTCAGCCGTCAGGGCGTCCACGTGGCTGAAGGGTTCGTCCATGAACAAAATTTCCGGGTCCACCGAAAGCGCGCGGGCGATACCGACCCGCTGTTTCATTCCGCCGGACAGTTCGCGCGGATAGGTTTCCTCGAATCCCGCCAAACCCACCATTTGAATGGCCTTCTGGGCGCGGTCCTCGATCTCGTTCTCGGGGAAACCGCGGGACTGCAGAGCGGTCTGGATATTCTCCGCGACCGTCATCCAGGGGAAGAGCGCGAAACTTTGGAACACGATGCTGACGCCGGTATTGAGATCCCGCAGGGGCTGGTCGTGATAGAAGACTTCGCCTTTCGTGGGCTGGACCAATCCGGCCAGGATGTGCAGCAGGGTGGACTTGCCGCAGCCGGAGGGACCCAGCAGGGCGACGATCTCGCGTTTGTTGATGCAGAGGTTGATGTTCTCGAGGACCTTCAGCGATTTGTCGTGGAGAATATCGAATTCTTTTGAGACGTTCTTGACCTCAATGAGTTTGATGTTCGATTGGACTGCTTGGATATCCACGGCCATTTTCAGATCTCCCGCGATCATTTCTGATCTTCGATCACATCCACCAACAAAATAAAGATGGCCGCGAATTAGCGCAAATTTGCGCCTTTTAATTCAGACTTTTAAATATCTTAAATCTTAACCGCGAACATTCGCGTTAATTTGCTGCTAAAGAGCCGTCATTTACTTAAAGAATACTTTTCCTGGGCCAAATGATAAAGCCTCTTCCATACCAGTCGGTTGAACATGACGACCATGAGCGACATCACGAGCACACTGGCGGCCAGGAGGGGAAAGTTGGCGTCGGCGGCGGCCT
>CAYXYA010000423.1:0-2113 GCA_964469185.1 uncultured bacterium
GCTGAAAGCCAGCAGGCCCATCCCGGCATAGAGGAAAAGATCGGTTTTGGTAAATGCGGAACGGTCTTTCGTGAGTTTAGGCATGTGATAACGGCGGAACAGATTTTTTGCGCCAGCTAAAAAAGAAAAAGCCCAGAGCTGAGACCAGCCAAAGGATGCACCCGATCAAGAGAGGTTGGGCCCAGATTGGCTCGAATTGGAATTCCACCAGATGCTCGCCCGCGGGAACGAAGAGGGTCCGAAACACATGGTTCCCCGTCAATAGCTCCGCCGGTTTTCCGTCCACGGAGGCTTTCCAACCCAGGAAGTTCACTTCCGAAAAGACCACTAGGCTATTTTTATCCAAACGCACCTTGAAAGATTCCGCGTTAGGTTCGTCCTTGACCCAATTGTATTGAACCACCGCTTTTTGACCGGTCAATTGTGACTGGATGGCGGGAGAGAGGTCGGTTGAAAGAAGGACCTGATCTTGCGGGTTGAAATCGGCGTTCTGCATCGCCAGCAGGCGCTCTTTCGGGTCCGCGACCCATTTCCAACGGGAGGGAGCGGTCACGAAGCGGGGCGGAATGGCGGCCTCGTAGTAATGGATCCCATTCGCGGTAAGGTGCTTAAAGCCCTTCATCTCGCCGGCGTCGCGGCCCAGCAAAAGACCGCGGATCGCGGTCATCTGGGTGTAATTGGCGAGGTTCTTAGAGAGCTCGGTCTTGAAGTCCATCATGTCCTGGAGTTGAAGTGGATTGTACCCACCGATGGAACGGATGCCGTATTCCTCGGCCGAATTTTCGGGAAAATAAGTTTGGAGTTGGCGGCCCTGCTGCTCGACGGGGTAAGGCAGACTGCCGGGGTTGAAGTAAAACCGGCCGTCCGAACCCTGGGATCTCAGCGATGTGAGAACGGGAAAGTTGCGCTCAAAATCGTAATTCGACGCCGGCCCCCGGCCAAACCCGGACCAACCCGTTAGGAAAAGCGGGACAATCAAGGCGGTCAGGAAAAGATACCGCCCTAGTTGTTTCCAGGACTGGGTCATGCCCCAAAGCAGTAGCCCGCCCGAACCTAAGATCAAAGCGATCAATTCACGCCAGGATTCCTGGGGCTTCAAGAGGGCGACGAGACAGAAAACAACGGCGTAGATCACACTGCCGAGGGCCAGTCCCGTATTTTTTTTATCTCCCTGCCCCGTTTTCTCCAGCTCTTGATAACCGTAGGCCGCCAGAAGGCCGGCGAAACCGAGATAACAGGCCAATATCCGGAATGGGACACGGCTCAGTTTGATGCCGGGAAGAATGACGCAAAAGAGGCGGTGTAGGAAAAAGTATCGCCCCCAGGCGAACAAAACGCAAAAGACCGCCAGCGCCAAAATGAAATAGAGGAACTTTTTCTCCTTTCGGTTGAAAGCCAAGTAAGCGAGAAAAGGAACCCAGATACCCATATAGCCGAAGATCCCGAGATAAGCGTTGTCCGTGTTGGCCTGGTCGGTGATCTGCTGGACGCCGGATTCGATGGTTTCACCCTGGGCCAATCCCAGGGTGGGGAAAAAGAATTCATAAGTACTGTTTGGCCGCATGGAAAACTGACCATTGAAATTGTCATAGGTTTGATTCGGGTTCGTCCGGTTGGAGTAGTTGGAAAACTCATAGGCGGGGATGACATGGATCAAGATCACCAGGCTTCCCCAAAGGCCGAAGATCAGGACAGCGCCCCACCTTTTCAGGGATAGGCGGTCTGCGGAGGGTGTGGAATTCTCGCCGGAAGCGAAGAAACGAATTAAAAAATAAGTAAGACCAGCGTAAAAAAAGTAGCTGGTCATCTGGAAACTCTCGCAGAGGCCTATCAGGGCCAAAGAAAGCCCCGCGGCGAATGCCCGCCGGGGCGAAAAGTCCCGGCTTAAATGCTCCAGGGCCGCGAGGAACCAGGGAAACCAGGCGAAAGCCGCCAGATTTTGGGGGTGGATGACTTCCCACCAGAAAAATCCCGACAGTGAAAAAAGAAGGGCTCCCACGCGGCAGGCGTTCTCACTCAATCGAAGGGACTTCAGCCAGAGTTGCATTCCACAAGCCGCAATGAACATGTGGAGAAAAAAGTAAACACCCAGGCCGTAAGCCACGGGAAAGAG
>CAYXYA010000424.1:0-2083 GCA_964469185.1 uncultured bacterium
ATCGCCGCGCCAATGGCGCTGGTGATGTGGTCGTAGCCGGGAGCGATATCGGTGGTCAAAGGTCCGAGAGTGTAAAAAGGCGCCTCGTGACATTCCACTAATTGCTTGTCCATATTCTCTTTGATGAGCTGCATTGGAACGTGGCCCGGGCCCTCGATCATGACCTGCACGTCATGCTTCCAGGCAACCTTGGTCAGTTCGCCCAGGGTCTTTAGTTCGGAGAATTGGGCGTCGTCATTGGCGTCGTCAATGGAACCGGGACGTAGACCATCGCCCAGGCTGTAGGAAACGTTATAGGCCTTCATGATCTCGCAGATCTCTTCGAAGTGGGTATAGGTGAAATTCTCTTTGTGATGGGCCAGGCACCACTTGGCGTGGATAGAACCGCCGCGGGAAACAATGCCCGTCCGGCGCCAGGCCGTCATGGGCACATAACGCAAAAGCACGCCCGCGTGAATGGTGAAGTAGTCCACACCCTGCTCCGCCTGTTCAATAAGTGTGTCGCGGTAAAGTTCCCAGGTGAGGTCCTCAGCGATGCCGCCGACCTTTTCCAAGGCTTGATAAATGGGTACAGTGCCGACTGGAACAGGACAATTGCGGATGATCCACTCGCGGGTCTCATGGATATTCTTGCCGGTGGAAAGATCCATCAGTGTGTCCCCGCCCCAGCGGACGGACCAGATCATTTTCTCCACTTCTTCCTCGATGGAGGAAGCCACAGCCGAATTGCCGATGTTGGTGTTGATCTTGACCAAAAAATTGCGCCCAATGATCATGGGCTCTAGTTCGGTGTGATTGATGTTGGAAGGGATAATGGCCCGGCCCCGGGCGACCTCGTCGCGGACGAACTCAGGAGTGACCACTTTAGGCAGAACAGCTCCAAATCCCTCGCCCTTATGGAAGCGGCCCTTCTCGGCCCTCTCCTGCGCCAATTGGTTTTCCCGAATGGCGATGTATTCCATCTCCGGGGTGATGATCCCCTTTTTGGCGTAATGCATCTGGCTGACATTCATGCCCTTCTTGGCTTTCAAGGGTCTGTGGCTGGCGGCTCCGGGGAAAACCTCCACGTCAGGTGCGGACTTACCTTTATAGAAACCTTCCACCGCTTCCACGTCGCCGTTCTTCAATATCCAATCGCGGCGCTGGGGCTTGAGACCCTTCTTCAGATCGATCTCGATATTCAGGTCCGTATAAGGACCGCTGGTGTCATACACGCAAAGCGGGGCATTTTCTTCCATGCCTTTTTCGGTCTTGGTGGGCCTGAGTTGTATCTCTCGCATCGGGACTTGGAAGTTATGAAGTTTGCCTGAAACATAGCGTTTGCGGGAACCAGGGAAAGGCGTGCGAGTGATCCCCTGAGGCGCTGAGTTTTTTCCATTGCCGTTATCTTTGGCCATTTTTGTCCCTCATTTGAGTTTGGTGGGAGTTAAAAGAGAAGTAGGCCTCAAGCATAACGGCCTAAGAGGTGGAATGCAACCAACCTCAGGCGCGGGAACCAACGCGGCTCAGAATAAATGTTCTTCGATTTTGTAACACTGATAGCGAATACGTTTGAAGCGGATGGAAGCGGGGTGTTTGATGAGTTTAGAGAATTCCTCCAACGAACGGAGGGCTTCCTGCGCCCGTTTTAGGTTGGCCTTCAAAAGTTCCCGGGGTGTGGCACGGACTTTTTCAGCCTTTTCTTTGTTGCCCCGGCCCCTATCCTTCGCCACGTTCCGGGCGAGTGAGCGGAGTCTAGGGGACCGAAAGAGGGACTTTTCCGCGGCTGTCACTCTATGCCGCAGTTGTTTGAGGCGGGATAAAAGCTTGAGGTCGTTCAGGATAAAACGGGCCACATCTTCCGCCACCCGGAAGCCTTCCCGAGCGCGGTTGCAGTTGGCGTCCAGAGCCCTCAACACAGGAAGATGTTCTCGGCCTGGCTTCATCCAACCACCTGATCTTTCGAGCCTAGCGGACCTTTTTGATCAGCTTGATCACCGCGGTCGCGATGGTCTTTTTGCTGAACATCGGCTTGGGAGCCTTCTTCACCTTGGGCGGTTTCTCGCCCTTTTTCGTGACGATAAGGACCGGCGCGTTCTTGTCA
>CAYXYA010000425.1:0-2081 GCA_964469185.1 uncultured bacterium
TGGGTGGCCCATGTGGACCGTGGCGCGAAACAACCGACCTTGAAAGAAGCCAAAAACCGTTTTCGAACGCTCAGTCTTTATGATCTTTCTGAGAAATCGTGAGCCTTGGTAAAACATGAACACTTTTGAGAATTTCCTTAGCGCGGTGGAGTTCCCGAAACTTTTGGAAGGTCTGGCCGTGGATTGCCAGACGCCGGCGGGAAAGGATCATCTTAAAGGTTTTCGTCCAGTGACGGAATCCGCCGAGGTGGAAAGCCGTTTGACCAAGACTCAAGAACTGGAAAAGCATCTTTTGAAGGGAACAACCCTTCTTATCCCAGATGCCCAGCATTTTCAAAACGCATTCCAAAACGCCAAGCTTCTTGGGGAAGTGATGTCGGCTGAAGAGTTGGCGTCGCTCATCCGGTTCCTTTTGGATGTGATCCGGCTCCGGGAATTCTTGTCGCCCGAGGCCGGAATTCCAGCGGTGTTCCAATCTTGGCTGGAGCGTCTGCAAGACTTGCCCTCTCTTAGGGAATTTCTTCGATTGAAAGTGAGCGACCGGGGTGAGATCATCGATTCCGCCTCGCCTGAGTTGAAGAGCCTGCGCGATCAACTGCGATCCCTTCGCGCGGAAGTCCAGACATTTTACAACCGTTTCCTCCAAAGAAGCGACGCGGGGGATGTTCTGCAGGAAAAGATCGTTACCGAAAGGGAAGGACGGTTGGTGGTGCCCGTGCGCCGCGACCATCAAAGCGCGGTTCCGGGTTTTGTTCACGGGTTGTCCTCCTCCGGCTCCACCCTTTTCATCGAACCGCAAGAAGTGGTTGTGGGTAATAACCGGGTGAAAGAGGCGATCTTAAAAGAAGGAGACGAAGTGCGCCGCATCCTGCGGGAAATGACCCAAAAAATACTGGAATCGGCCAACGAGATCGACGCGACCTTGAATGCCTGTGCTGAGATCGACGCGCACGGGGCACTTGCCTTATTCGCGTCTCGTTACGACGGACAATTCATCGCGCCTCGGGCAGGCGGACAGTTGAATCTTAAGAACGCGCGTCATCCGCTGCTGGTTCTCGAAGCCAAAGATCAGTTCAAAGATAAGGTCATTCCTCTCGACCTAGAATTCCAGAATGAGGTAAAGGTCATCTTGGTTTCAGGCCCTAATGCAGGAGGAAAAACGGTGGGTCTCAAGACCCTGGGGCTTTGCTCGGTGATGGCCCAAACGGGTTTGCCGATCTTGGCCCGGGGTGAAAGTTCCGTTCCGGTCCTCCGTCATTTTGATACCGACCTTCAGGACGCTCAAAGTTTGGAAGATCATCTGAGCACTTATGCCGCCAAATTGAAGGGATTGAAACGCATGATCGAGGGCGCGGTGCCTGAAACCCTTTATTTGCTCGATGAATTGGGGGCGGGTACGGATCCGCACGAGGGCGGCGCTTTGGGACTGGCCTGCCTGGAAACTTTTCGCGAGAAAGGCGTGTTTGTATTGGCGAACACCCATCAACCATTATTGAAGCTTTTGACGCAGGAAGAAAAAGGAATGGCCAACGCGGCCATGTTGTTCGATGAAAAAACGGGGAAGCCGACCTTTCGGCTGGTGTCCGGCATTCCCGGACAGTCCTATGCCTTGACCCTAGCCAAACAGATGGGCTTCAGCGATGAACTCCTGGAGAAAGCTAAATCGCATTTGCCTCAGGGCGAGGCGGACCTTTCCGCGGTCCTGACCCGGCTGGGCCAGGAAAAACAGGCGGCGGAAAAGGCGAGGCAAGAAGCTGAAAAGATCCGCGAGTCGGTCAAGAAGACCGAAGCCGAACTTTTCATCGCGAAACGCCAGATCAAGGATGAGGGCAAGCGCATCAAACGAGAAGCCCAGATCGAGGCCGAAGGTTTGCTTCGGAACACCCGTCGCCAAATGGAGCATTTGATCCAAGGAGTCCAGCCTCCTGGAAGCGAAGTCATTAATAAAGACAAAGTCAAATTCGCCCGGCGCGAGGTCGATCACAAACTTCACAATATCGCTCCCCGACCCGTCAAAGTCGTGGTGGAAGTCTCGGACCTCCATGAGGGAGACAAGGTTTTTTTCAAATCCGGTCACTGCG
>CAYXYA010000426.1:0-2070 GCA_964469185.1 uncultured bacterium
TGTCGAATGTGCCGCTGACACCGCCCGCAGCTGTTAAAAGTAAGAAGGTGTGATCACCATGCACGTGAAAGTTACTATAAGGAGACAACTTCAAAGTACCGGCCAAGGTCGCCGGCCCTGCCACGTTCAGGACGTCCCATTCACCCGTCGACACTCCGCTAAAGCCCAATTGCAAGGTCCCAATAGAAGTTTGGGTGTAATAGCCGCCCACACTGACGGCCGTTGAGCCGTATCCGCTTAAAGTACCTCCGTCAACGATCACGTTGCCGGTCCCCAGCGCGCCGGCGTTACCCGCCGCCAAAGTGCCGCCTAGGACCGTCGTGTCGCCCGTATAGGTGTTGGCGCCGGTCAAGGTCAGTGCGCCTGGTCCGATCTTGGTCAGGGACGCTCCCGTTCCGCCGCCTGTTCCGCCATCCATAATGGTGCCCGAGACCGTTCCGTCCAAATTCCGGGAACCCACCGTCAGATTAAGACCACCGAGCCGATAAGTCCCGCTTCCCGCGATCGAGCCGACCGTCACGGAGCCATTGAGGTCCTCGCTGATATCCATGACCCCGGTCCCGTTGGTGATGATCCGGGCCATCCCGCCTTCCGAATTAAAGGTGAACTCCAGGGTTCCGCCGTCATACGTAATGATGGTAGCGGTTCCCGCGCTGGGCTGCCCATCCTCAAAAGCAAAATCGCCATAATTCTCAACGACCGTGTCGTCGAAGACCACATCATCCTCGATCTCCGTGATCCCATAGTTGACGATGGTCGAATCTTCCACGTCCGCGTCGTCCTGGATCTTAAGTCTTCCGCCGATATAATTGAGGATGTTGGAATCATCAAGGACCGCCGTGTCGAAGAAGGTGAGTCTTCCCGTGGCGTTGATGACGAAATTCACGCCGTCCGCCTCCGCGCTATTATGGAAATTGATCCATCCCGGACCGGTGGTAAGGGTTTGTGTGGCCGAAGAGCTGTTCAAGACGCCTCCCCCATAGATATCCAATGTCACAGCGGCATTGGAGTTGGCGATCGTGTAAGCGGAAGCGCCAGGGTCGAATTGAAGCGTGTCAAGGCTGACATCCGCGCTGAACGAAACACTGGTAACGTTCGAGGCGCCAAAAGTCGCGAAATCGCTCAAGAGATTCGGAACACTGTTGGTGCTCCAGTTACTCGCCGTGTTCCAGTCGCCCGAGCCGGGGCTGGCTAACCAGGTCTGGGCTTGAACTCCGACCGTAAGAAGCCACATCATGACCACCGCGCAAACCAAGGAATGAAGTTTCATCGTCGATCTCTCCTGAAGTGATCTATCGGCTAAAAAACCACCAACCCTACCATTCATCCTTTAGACGGCGACAACCCTTTTTAATTCAAAAAATCAAACCTTTACCACACCTTCAAGGACAAGACCAATCCGGTCCGGGAGCGTAGTCCCACACCCCATAGCAAAAAACATAAGTGGTGGTAGCCGTAATAACGATCGAGTAATCATTGTTCAATGAAAGCGATGAGGAGGAACAGGATGTGGTGACCCCCCTGCAATAATCAGTGCCGTTCACTCGATAATCATAGGTCGAGGTCCCCGCGAACGTATGGACCCCCGCCGTGGTGGCTTTGAAGATATGGGAACCGCCGCTGACGGGGACCGATACGAGCGTTCCCCCGTCCATCCCCATGCTCACGGGATAAGCCGTATTGTTCGTCACGACGATCGAAGCGGAGGGAGTGGAAGTACTGCCGGCGCCCGGCGGCGAGGATGGGGTTTGATCACACGAACAAGTGGCGGCCCCGATCACGGCCATGAATGTCAAAAACGAACCCACCGATAAGATCTCGATCGAACGTTGTTTCATAAAATAAAAACCCTTTCTCTCATGTCATTTAGACGGCCAACCCGCGCTTTAGTCCATGAATAGTTGAATTTTTTGGGATCTTTCCGGAAGGCCCAAAACACGCGGTAAACAGGGGTCTTTCAGGGAGCTTTTGAGGAGATCCGGGGCCGGGAAAGGTCAGTTATCGAACTTCAGGCCCAGCGAAACCCGGTTGTTCAACATGGTCCCCTGGGACGCGACTTTCGCCGAGACA
>CAYXYA010000427.1:0-2067 GCA_964469185.1 uncultured bacterium
TGACCGGCTTCTTATCGTTCAGGGCCTGTTTGCAGCGCTCGATAAGAATTTCATTGTCCAAAGCTTTATCCAAACCGTGGTCTTGTTTTTGAACACAGTAAACAGGTCCGTTATTGGCTTCCTCAGGTTTGTAAAAAATAGGCGAAAGATCGAGACCCTTGGATTTCCAATGGCTGATCGCCCCGTTCATCTCCAGGAGTTCGGAGTGGCCCACCATGTCCGTGACACTCTTGAACCCGAGTTCAGCCATGATCTCGCGGAGTTCCTCAGCGATGAACAACATAAAATTGACGACATACTCCGGTTGACCCGTGAATTTTTTGCGGAGTTCCGGATTCTGAGTGGCGACACCCACCGGACAGGTATCCAAATGACACACGCGCATCATGATGCAGCCTTCCGCCACCAAAGCGGCTGTCGCGAAACCAAATTCTTCAGCGCCCAACAAGCAGGCGATGGCGACATCCCGGCCGGTCTTCAACTGACCGTCGGTCTGGACGACGATGCGGTCGCGTAATTTATTCTTCACGAGGATCTGATGGGTCTCAGCCAAACCCAATTCCCAAGGAGCCCCGGCGTATTTGATGGAAGTCAAAGGTGAGGCGCCAGTCCCTCCGTCATGCCCGCTGATGAGAACATGATCCGCGTGGGCTTTGCAAACACCCGCGGCGACAGTCCCTACTCCCACTTCCGCGACCAGCTTGACGGAGATGCGGGCGTTCTTGTTGCCGTTCTTCAAGTCATGGATCAATTGCGCCAAGTCCTCGATGGAATAGATGTCATGGTGCGGAGGCGGGGAAATAAGCCCCACGAACGCCGTCGCGTGACGGGTCTTGGCGATCCAGGGATAAACTTTTTTGCCCGGCAATTGTCCACCCTCGCCCGGCTTGGCTCCCTGCGCCATCTTGATCTGAAGTTCTTGCGCGTTCACGAGATAGTGGCTGGTCACACCGAAACGGCCCGAGGCCACCTGCTTGATGGCGGAATTGCGGGAATCACCGTTGGCGTCAGGAATGTAACGGTCATCATCCTCGCCGCCTTCGCCGGTGTTGGATTTGCCGCCGATGCGGTTCATGGCGATTGCCAGCGTTTGATGGGCTTCTTTGCTGATGGACCCGTAGGACATAGCGCCGGTCACGAAACGTTTGACGATCTCCGTGACAGGCTGAACTTGGTCGATGGGAATGGGGTTCCCTTTTTTGAACTGGAACAAACCCCGCAAGGTCGAAAGAGCCTTGGCCTGCTCATTCACGTCTTTGGAGTATTCCTTGAAGATCTTGTACTTATTGGCACGGACGGCGGTTTGAAGTTTATGGACCGTATCCGGGTTGAAGAGATGTTTTTCCCCGTCACGGCGCCATTGATAACGGCCGCCCCAATCCAGGTCCAATTCGCGCGAAGGGCGCTCTGGGAAAGCGTTGCGGTGCCGTTTTTCGGTCTCGATCGCCACTTCCGTGATACCGATACCCTGGAGACGAGTCGCCGTCCAGGTGAAATACTTGTCGATGAATTCGCGGTTCAATCCGATCGCCTCAAAGATCTGGGCGCCGCGGTAGCTTTGAATGGTCGAGATCCCCATCTTCGACATGACCTTCACGATGCCTTTGTTGGCCGCCTTGATATATTTCTTCACCGCGGTCTTATGGTCGATCTCTTTATCCAGCATGCCGCTGCGGATCATGTCATCCAGCGATTCAAAAGCCAAATAAGGATTGATGGCGTTGGCGCCATATCCCAAAAGAAGCGCGAAGTGATGGACTTCACGGGGTTCACCCGACTCCACGATGAGACCCACCTTGGTACGTTCACCCTTTTTGATCAAATGATGATGCACGCCAGCCGTCGCCAAGAGACTCGGGATCGGCGCCATGTCGTGGTCCAAACCCCGGTCGGAAAGGATGATGATCTGATAGCCGTCCTTGACCGCCTGGCTGGCTTTCGCGCGGACATCCTCGATCGCTTTCCCCAACCCCACGCCGCCTTCGGAAACTTTATAGAGGATCGGAAGCGTGATGGCCTTGAAACCCTTGTAGGTCAAATGAGTGAACTTCGCCAGTTCGTCGTTAT
>CAYXYA010000428.1:0-2065 GCA_964469185.1 uncultured bacterium
GTGAACTGCGGGAAGGGCCAGCCGGGCCAGACGGTCGAGATGTCCCACGGCGCCGCGCCGGCGCGCTTCCGCAAGGTCACCGTGGGCGTCGCGCAGAAATAGACCTTCTGCGGTGTCTTGACATACCTGATATGACTATGGTAAAGGATTTCGCATCACATCCAATGTGGTATTGGACCACCGGGTAATCCAGATCCAGCGGTTACGCGGTCAGGGTCTCATAATCAGGCACCATCCAATAACATCACCCACCCTTTCGGTGGCCAACCAGGAGGTTCAGAGATGGTTAAGTTCAATCCGATCCGCTCCGGCCTGAGAATTCTTTGTCGAACCGGTCTTTTCAGTGTTTCAATCGGCATCGTTCTGTCGGCGGTCTTCGTCCAGGCGCAGACCACGCAAACACCCGCCCCGGCGTCGGATCTGGAAAAAACCCGGGCCGCGCTCGAGAAATACAAAGATCCCATTGCGGCGGTTCATGATGGTTACTTCTCCACAGTGGGATGCATCGAATTTCCAGACGGCGGAATGGGGGTCCACTTCCTCAATACCAGCCTGATCGGCCCGGTGCCCGACCCGCTGAAGCCCCAGATCCTCCTGTACGAGCTTGATGGCAACAAGCTCCGCCTCGCCGCGGCCGAGTGGTTCGTCCCGCTCGCCACCGGGATCAAAGAGCGGCCGCAGATCTTCGGTCAATCCTTTAATGGTCCCATGGAGGGACATCACCCCGTGATGCCGGCGGAACTCCACCACTACGATCTGCATGTCTGGCTGTTCAAGGCGAACCCTGCGGGACTATTTAACCCAACGAACCCGGACGTGAAGTGCGATAAAAAGTTGCCCTACAGTTTCCACGAACAGCCGCCCAAGCACGTTATGGATCCCTGACCTGAAGGCTCTGGTTGCACAGGCCACGGACTTTCGATCGCCTACAGCTGTTTTATCCAAGGGGCCTTGGCGAGCAGATCCTTGAATTTCGTCAGCGGGATTCCCCACCGCTTCTGCAGGGCCGGGATGTCCACGTTGTAGCCCACCTTGTTGAACCAGCGGAACATGATGGCGAAGTCGTGGCCCCAGGTCTTTTCGGACTGATCATCAGGGAGCTGCTCATACGAGACGGTTCGGCCGATGACTTTGGAAAGAATCTTAAGGGATTCCGGAAAGGTCATCTCATCACCGGCCAGATCGATCGCCTGCCCGATAAAGTCTTTGAGACGAAGGAAGGCGGCCGCGGCGAACGCCCCGATATCGTCCAGCGAGATCATCTGATGATTCAGGTCGGGCCGGATCGGAAGCACGACCTTCCCGCTCTTGACCATCGGCGCGAGCCAGGGCGCCTGGATGTTCTCCATGAACCAGACCGGTCGTAGAATTGTAGCCGGTATCCCGATCTTTCGGATATGCTGCTCCACCTTCCATTTGGTTTCAAAGTGAGGAATCCCGGTGTTTCGGTGGGCGCTCCCGACGGACGAATAAACAAGATGATCCACCCCGGCCGCCTTGGCGGCGTCCGCGACGGTGATTCCCTGCCGGACCTCGGCCTCCATTCCCTCCTCGAAGGGCGTGGTCACCAGGAAAACCTTCTTCACGCCGCGGAAGGCCGCATCCAGCGCGGCTCGGTCGGTGAGATTGCCGGTCGCGACCTCCGCGCCCATCTTTTTTAACGCCTCGGCCTTGGACGCGTTTCGCGTCAGCGCGCGCACCTTATATCCTTCACGCAGCACGCGCCTCGCCACCGCTCCGCCTTGCTGGCCTGTCGCTCCCGTCACCAGAATCATTTCGTTTTTTGCCATGACACACCTCCTGTTGTTGAAGATTCATCTCCATGATCTTTTTCCCAATCGAGAACCATTGCCTTTCAATAGGGTCAGTCACCGTATTATTCAATAAGTAGAACTTAATTGGAGCCAATGTCAAGCCCTTGTGGTTTGCCGGGCTGGTTTCGAAAGGTCACCAAAGAATTTTATATTTTGTTCTTGCTAATTCCAATCCGCTTGGTGTATAGTGACGCTAGTTTTGACGAACCACGAGGCGGTATCCGCACATAACGATCCCTCCTCTTATATGT
>CAYXYA010000429.1:0-2062 GCA_964469185.1 uncultured bacterium
GAGGGATGCATGAAAAAGATCTTTACGGTGATGATGGCTTTGTTCTTCATGACCGCGACTTCGGGCTTGGTTTTGGCCTGCGGCGACGGCAAGAAGTGCGATAAGGACAAGAAAGAATCCAAGTTGAACGACAAGAAATCGGCCAAGAAAAAATTAGCGAAGAAGACCAAGACCGAGAACAAAAAGGACCAAGCCTCAAATTCTTAAGTCGTCATAAAACTGATGTAAAAAAAGGAGACCCTCTTTCGAGGGCCTCCTTTTTTATTGTCGCTTCTACGAAGAGAGGTGGATGAAGAAAGTTTTGTCTCCCTCTTCAAAGGGAATTACATACTTAATTCCCTCGTAATGTTCCGTTTAGTGCTTTTTTCTTTCGCCCTCTTTCACAATAGCTACGGTCAGTGATTTTTTCTTTTTCGGCCATCTCTGGCTCTAGCCGCCATGAGGCACGGTGGTCTTGAGAAGAACTTTTCTGTATTGGTTCCGCTCCACACATTCCCCGGTGGGTCCCTTTCGCTTAGTTGATTCGGGTCCAAATGTCCTCTTGGTCGGGGCTGTCGCCAGAGAGGGCCTGGGGTTTTGAAATCTTTTAAATCTTAAGACGTAAAAACACCCTGCCCCTTCCTTCGAAAGCCCCGGTCAGGTAGCCCTTCTGGATCTTCTACAGTGAGCGAAAGGGACCCACCGGGGAATGTGTGGAGTGAAACAGAGGTCCTCACAAACGATCTTACTAAACCCGCTAGATAGATGAGGGCTGGAGAGGGAAGGGGCAAAAAAGAAAGCTGTTCAGGGTTTTAAATATATAAGTCCCTTTTAAAAGGGTGAGTGGTAATAGTGTCAGTGGGTTAAGGAAGTAATTCCCGTATTATCTTTTGTTCCATCCCTTATGCTTGCCCTGGTCGTGCCCAGTGTTCTCCGTTGCAGGCGTAGTCTCGCTGGCCGCGGGTTGGTCAGCAGGCGGCTGGGCCTCGGGAGTTTTTTGCGCTGGCGGGGCCTGTTTTTGTTTCTCCGGTTCTTGTTTGCGGTTACCCCAACCACGGCGAGCTTGCTCTCGTTTTTCTACGTTTGGCACCCGCGCCGCGGGGCGTCCCTGAGGCGTCGGGCGATAGGTTTGGTCAGGCTTTTGCTGCGCGGGTCCGCGGTTTTGCAGCCATCCCCGCCGGGTCTGTGGTGAGCGACCGGAGGGAGTCGAATCCATTGGTTGTACCTGGACAGCAGGGCGGCTCTGAGGTGTCGGGCGATAGGCTGGGTTTTGTTTTTCTTGTTCTTGTCGGCGGTTTTGCAGCCATCCCCGCCGGGTCTGCGCAGGTTGGTTGGAAGGCGGCTGGGCAACCGGGCGGTCTTGAGGCGCCGGGTGAACGGCTTGATCTTGTTTTTCTTGTTCTTGCCGGCGATTCTGCATCCATCCGTGCTTGGGCTTTTCTCTATTGTCTTTGTTGGTCTGGGGCTGTTCCGTAGGCTGGGCCTGTGGTACCACGCGGTTGGGTGGGTTGCCCCGGCGCTCCTGCGTCCTTTCCCTTAACTGCTCTTTCCTCTGCTGACGCATCTCTTTGATCTTCTCCGCTCTTCCAGCGCCCGTGTTGTTCATGGGAACGCGCATCTGACGGTTCTTCAACATCTCCCTCGCGCCGGGTTTCATGTTCCTTTGTATCATCGGAGCGAACTTTTTATCCTGGATCATTTGGCGCATGAGTTTCAGGCGGACTTTGGACCTTCCCTGCATCAATTGCTGTCTGATCTGCGCTTTTTGCTCGGGCGGTAAAGCGGCGATGGCGCTAAGGACCTTCACGCGTTCCATCCGTCTTTGGAGGAGGATGGGTCTTACCTTGGCCCAGGCTTGATAATGGTTTTGTTCGGTGTTGTTCAACCGGCGCTGGGCCAGGAAGGCCAGGCGCTTCAGCGCGAAGGCGGAATGCTCGTTGGCATGCACCTGCTGGACTTTGTCATCTTTTTTCATTTCCACAATGCCGTGGAAAGTGCTGGTGCTGACCGTACCTTCCTTATTCTCAACCTCGAAAGCCGTTCCCCGGACGCCGCAAACCAATCCTCCCGCTTCCACCTCGAA
>CAYXYA010000430.1:0-2051 GCA_964469185.1 uncultured bacterium
GTGATAAGCGATTCTCCGCTGGAGGATTACGCAGTGACTCGGGAGTACACCATGGCGCACCACCGAGCGATTGAGACAATCCGCAAGCGTTTTCCAGCCGTGCTGCCGGTCTGCTTCAATACGATCGCTAAAGAAGGCGAACAGGCGATCATCGAAAAGATTTTAAAACCCAGACGGGAGGAGTTCCTTAAGCTTCTTGAGTGGGCGGCGGATAAGGAGGAGGTCGGGGTCAAGGCCTATTGGCGGTCCACGGATCCGGTTTTTAAAAGGATTTTAGAGGAGAACCAAGGGATTAAGGCTTTAAGGGATGAGCTTGCCAAACGTCCTACGGCCGCCCGGTACTACGATCAGATCGAGCTGGGCAAGCAAGTGGAGGCGGCTTTCAAAGTCTATCGAGAACAGGAAGAAAAACGGATTGTAGAATTTCTTAAATCTTACGCCGTGGATGTCAAACAGACCCCTGTCTACGGGGAAAAGTGGATATTGAAGAGCGCCTTCTTTGTGGAGAAGGAAAAGATCACTGAATTTAGCCAGGTGCTTGAAAGGTTGGCTCAAGCGTCGGGTGGAAATTTAACGTTTAAGTACACCCCGGAAGGGGCTCCATTTCATTTTGTTGAGATTCGGATCAGCTGGGAGGAAGGTTCCTATGTTTCTCATTGATGATATTTTGATGTCCCCGGTGAATTTCACCGTCTGGCTTGCCAAGAAGATCAAGGACCAGGCCGAAAAGGAACTTTACGATGTGGACGTCTTGAAAGCGGCTTTGGAGGAACTCCGGGAACGGCATGAGGCGGGGGAATTAAGCGATAAGGAATTTCAGCAAAGGGAGGATCGGCTCCTCAAGTCTTTACAAGAGGCTCGGGAATATCAAAAGGCCAAGGCGCAGGCGGGGAGTAAATAGGGCAATGAGTACGCTCATTCAGGTGTACGGCTTTGTGGAGTACAAGGGGACGGAATTTTCACTTCCCGGCAAAGCTCTTTTTCTTATTCCTTGCGAGGAGGTTGCTGGTTTGGCGCGTCGCGTCCCTGAAGAAGATTATGGGGAAAAGGCGCTTCAAGAACGTCTTAAGGATTCGGAGTGGCTTAAAAAAGATCTCGTCGATCAGGAAGAGGTCTTGGAGCGGGTGATGAAAGTCTGCACGGTGATTCCCTTGAAGTGGGGGGCCTTTTTCCACACCGAAGAGACGGTTCAAGAGATGCTCAAAGCAAGGTACAAAGCGATTCGAGATTTATTGGAGAAACTAAAAGACCGTGAGGAGTGGACTGTCCGGGCCACCCTAGACCCGGGCAAGTTGGAAGCCTTTACCGTTCAGAATGACCCTGAGATCCGGCAGTTGCAGGGCTCCGCTGAAAAATTGCCGCCTGGGATCGCGTATCTTTTGACGGAGCGGCTAAAGCTTCTTAAGGAAAAAGCTCTTCAGCGAACTGTAGATGAGACCGTCCAACAGATCTATGCGCAGGTGATGCCTCATGTCGAGGCCTCGGCGACGGCTGAGCCGGTTCATGGCGCTGACGATCTCCAAGGAATGGAACTGGTGTTTCAGATGGCCTTCTTGGTCTCTAAGGAGAAGAGATCTGGATTTACCCAGGCAGTCCTTAAAGAAGCCTCTCGATGGCAGCCTCAAGGATTTGAGATTCATCAGGTGGGGCCGTTTCCACCTTATTATTTTTGCCATTTAGATCTCAAGGAGGCAGGAACCCATGCCTGATCTGGCTCTTCAAGCTCCCAAAGGAATTCAAGCGAGAGCGACGCTCCTTGACCTTCTGGATCGAGTTTTAGGCAAAGGGGTCGTGGCGTACGGAGACATCGTTTTGTCCATCGCTGATCTGGATCTGGTCTATCTCAACCTGCGGGCTGTCCTTTCCTCAATAGGAACGCTTGAGAAACTGGAAGAAATGCAAAAAAAGGATGCGACAACGGCTCTGCCGATTGCCGGCGGGGCTCCTGAACTTTGGGAAGAGAGGGAACAAATTAAAAAAGGTGCTGAATGCCGGAAACAGACCGATAAGGATTCAGAATCCAGCACAAATATTCCATGCTCTGCGGGTGC
>CAYXYA010000431.1:0-2050 GCA_964469185.1 uncultured bacterium
CCTGAATCTTCTATCGGCTTGGTTTGTTGAAGAGCTTCAGGAGAGAGAGCTTGTTCTCTGAAACAGGTGAGAGGGAGAGGTAAGCTTAAGCTAACCGAACGCGGAGAAGAACCCAAAAATGCCGACGCCGCCATCGGGTCCGCAAGGAGACAAGGGACCAGAAAACAAATTACGCTCCGGTTGATGGCTTTATTCAGCATAAAGAAAAGAACGGCCCCCTTCCAAGGCAGGCCGCCCCCTCCATTTGCTTTAGTTTACAGCACGTTTTAAGGTTTTTGAATAGAGCGGTAGGCTAAGAAAGTTGGACCAGAAGGCCCAGGAACCTTCTGGGTCACCCGAAATATTCAATTTCAGCGTGAATTAGTTGTCTTTTCGGTGTTCGAGGACTTTACGAACAGTTTGTGCGAGCAGTTTGCCGCTGAAGGGTTTTTCCAGCAGAGTGATATTTTCTCCAACTAACCCGTGTTCTGCCAGGATGTTGGAAGCATAGCCCGACATGTAGATGACTTTGATGTCCGGGTCGAGGCCGCGCACTTTATCCGCGAGCTGCTTGCCGTTCATCCCTGGCATGACCACATCGGTCACCAGCAGATCCACCCTTGGACCGAGCTTCTCGAAAAGATCAAGCGCTTCCTCCGCGCTGGCCGCGGAAAGAACGGTAAAGCCTTCATTCTGTAAGGCCCGGACGGTGTTGCGAAGAATGAGCGATTCATCTTCCACGATCAAAATCGTTTCGCCTTTCCCCAGACGTTCGCCCGGCTTGGCCGGTTCCGGCTTATGGGCCCGCGGTGTCCCTTCCGCCGGGACAGCGGGGAATAGAATTTTAAACGTTGTACCGATTCCGGGGATACTGCTGACCCAGATGTCTCCCTGATTTTGTTTGACGATGCCGTATACGGTTGATAAACCCAAACCTGTCCCCTTTCCGACTTCTTTAGTAGTGAAAAACGGTTCGAAGATCTGCCGCCGCACCTCTCGGGTCATTCCGACACCTGTGTCCGTGACCGATAACATCGTATAAATTCCCGGCTGAAGGTGAAACTCTGAGGTAGAAGAATATTCGTCCAGGACGGCAATGCTCGTGCGGATGCTCAAGCGTCCCCCGCGCGGCATGGCGTCCCGGGCGTTTAATGCCAGGTTCAACAAAATTTGTTGCAGCTGATTTTCATCGATGAATATGTCGGGGTCGCCGAAATCCAGTTTCGTTTCAAGTTGAATATTGCTTCCGAGTACGCGCGCGAGCATCTTTTGAACCTCCTGGATGCTGTGATTAACATGCACATGCGATGGCCGGGCAGTTTGGTGGCGGCTGAAGGCCATGAGCTGACGCGTCAGACTGGAGGCGCGTTCAGATGCCTTTTGAATCTCCAGGGCTTCCAGAGCGATCGGGCTATCGACTCCCGCCAACCGTTCGATTTCGTCAGCGCATCCCAAGATCCCTCCCATCAGATTGTTAAAGTCATGGGCGATACCGCCGGCAAGACGGCCGACCGTTTCCATCTTCTGCAATTCGATGATTTGTTCCTGTTTCGAGCGGATCGTTTCCTGCGCCATCACGCGGTCGGTCACGTCCCGCGTCACCTTGGCGAAACCTCGGAGTTCCCCATGCGCATCATGAATGGTGGTCAATATCATGTCTGCCCAGAACCGGGTACCGTCCTTTCGGACACGCCAGCCCTCATCCTCGACTCGTCCATGCTGTAGCGCTGTCTTGAGCAGTTCAGCGGGTTTTCCTGTAGCACGATCTTCTGCCGTATAAAACACAGACATATGCTTTCCAATTATTTCCTGAGCGCTGTACCCCTTCGCCCGCTGGGCACCTTCGTTCCAGCTCACGATAACACCTTTGGGATCGAGCATAAAAATCGCATAGTCTTTCACGGTTTCCAGCAAGAGGCGGAAACGTTCTTCACTCTGGCGCAGCGTCTCCAGGATGCGGCGGCGGTCGCTGATATCCCGGGTGACTTTGGCAAAGCCCAGCAAAATGTTTTGCTCATCATAAACCGGACTGAGTACGACATTTGCCCAGAACGGCGAACCGTCCTTCCGC
>CAYXYA010000432.1:0-2046 GCA_964469185.1 uncultured bacterium
GAAGCGAAAGGAAATCCCCAGGCGCAACGGGGTTACTCACGCGACAGCCGGCCGGATTGCAATCAAGTGACAATCGAGAGTGGTGGCGACGGAGGAAGGATTGCCCTTATTTTACGAAGTCTTTGACGGGAACCGGACGGATGTGACGACGGTAGAAGAGATCGTGGAGGCAATGGAGAAGCCATACGGGAAAGCGAACCGGATCTGGGTGATGGATCGGGGGATGGTGAGTGAAGAGAATCTGGAATTTCTGCGCGAGCGGGACGGATTTTATTTGGTCGGAACGCCCAAGAGCCGAGGTGGACCCCATTGTCTAGACCAATTTCTTAGGTTTTTAAGGTGAGAAAATAGCAGCCGTTTTTCTCTTTCTTTTTTCGCTTCCTTTTTTCTTTCTCTTTTTTGCGGGTTTTGCAGGTTTTGCGAATTTCGGGAGGACTCGAAAAAAGGGCCATAGCCTCGCTCGTCCCAAGCCGCGATCGCCCCGCTCATCGCATTTAAACGCGAGAAATTTCCTCCCTCCCTTCCGTTTTGACCTCTTTTCTCAATTTTCGCCAAAATGCACCTCGTACGGCCGCCGGTAATCGAGCGCCTGGTGGAAACGCTCGCAGTTGTAAAAGCGAAAGTACCGGTCGATTCCCTCTTCGGTCTCTGGCACCGAGCGGTAATCCTTCAAGTAAACCTCTTCGTACTTGACCGAGCGCCAGAGCCTTTCGGTAAAGACGTTGTCCAGGGCCCGCCCCCGGGAATCCATGCTGATCCGAATCCCTTCGCCAAGAAGCCTTCCCGTGAATTCTTCGCTCGTAAACTGAACCCCCTGATCGGAGTTGAAAATATCCGGTTGGCCGAATCTAAGCGCTTCTTCCAAGGCCTCCACACAAAAGCTTGAATCGAGGCTGTTGGAGAGCCTCCAGCTCAACACATACCGGCTGTACCAGTCGAGAATTGCCACCAAATAGAGGAACCCTCCCAGGAGCCGGATATAGGTGATATCGGTTGCCCAGACCTGATTGGGCCTTGTGATTTCAAGGCCTCGAAGCAGATAGGGGTAAACCTTGTGCTCCTGGCGGCGCTTGCTTGTATTCGGCCCAGGACAAATCGCTTCAAGCCCCATGAGATTCATGAGGCGCTGGACCCGTTTGCGGTTGACCCAGTATCCGGCTTCCCTTAAATACCGTGTGATCTTCCGGCTTCCGTAAAAGGGATGGCGCGTATATTCCTCATCCATCAGATTCATCAACACCAGAGTCTCAGGATCCACCGCCGCCGGCTGGTAGTAGAGGCTTGAGCGATTGAGTCCCAAAAGCCCGCATTGCTGCCTCAAACTCCAGACCGGGTGATCTACTTCAACGAGCATCTTCTTCGCCCCCAAATCTAAAGGCTCAATTTTTTTTTGAGCCAGTCCTTCTCCATCTCCAGCTCGCCGATCTTTTTGTAAAGTTCGGCCGCGAGCCCATCCTCGTTCGGGTTATTCCGGCCGTTACCCCTCTTTCCTGCCAAGATTTCTGGCAAAGCCTCGATCGCGATCCGCTTCCACCGGCTGATCTGATTGCCGTGAACCCCGAAATGCGATGCGAGCTCGGCCAGCGTCCGGTCTTCCCTGAGTGCCGCCAGTGCCGCCTTCGCCTTGAACTCGCTGTCGAAATGTTTCCTCATCCTCATCTGGACCCTCCTTTTGGGGCTGCCATTTTACACCTTAACCCCTGGTCCAGTTTTTGGGGTCCACTATACACAACAGAAGAATGATATTTTTTCCCTCTTCTCCAAAATAGACTCGATACCCTGGTCCATAGTAAATTTTGAGTTCAAGGACACCCCCTCCAACCGGCTTGCATTTTCCGGCATGGCCGTAATACTTCAATCTATCGAGTCTTGAGCGAATGATATACCTGGCTTTACGGTCTTGCAGGCATTCAAGCCATGTTTGAAAAGGACGCTGACGCGTCCTCGTCTCATAGAGAATAAGTTCTTTTTGAGGGCTAAACATAAGTGTACTCTATAAAGGACATCACGTCAATGAAGGCCCAATCAAGCAAGTCCCGATCCCAG
>CAYXYA010000433.1:0-2039 GCA_964469185.1 uncultured bacterium
ATCCAACCGCACTCAACTGCTGTCTTATATGAAGCACGAGTTGGTGGGCCAGGGAGCCGCTGTCCTCAACGAATTCCCCAGACTCATCCAGAAAGTCACCGCTGCCGATGTCCAAAAATTGGCGCAAAAATATCTAACCACTCCTAATAAAACGTGGGTTTCTTTAACTCCCAAGAAGTAGAATGGTCCTGTGGTGTGCTTCTCGAACCATTCGATTCCAAGGTGGGAGGTATCGTGGACAACGGGAAATAACCGCAAATTTAAAAAGGAGGATAATATTCTGAAACGAATAATATTATCAATGGCATGTATTTGGGTGTTCATGCCCCTTTGTGCGGATCAAACCCTTCCAATCAACGACTTCAATACAATCATCGGAATTGGAAGTCAAGGGCCGAAAGTCATCTTCAAAACCAACCATGGAACCAAAAGTTATGACACGGTGAGCCATGTTTGGGAATACAAGTTCGACCCTTATGCTGGTCCTGCTCCCACCATTTCTTATCCGTGGCCAACCGAAGCAGGCGTCACGCCGTGGCCAAAAATTCTAGAGGGAATTAAAAACCCTTTATTTAGCTCGATTATTTTGGCAGCCGACAATCCCCAAAACCCATCATGGCTTATTGTCCGGGGTTTTACCGAAGAAACGGAAATCCCTCCCGAATGCAGACTCATGGATTTAAAAGGTGGGCAGAGTTACATCTTGAGCGGTGAATCGAATTCCTTCAATCCCCTCTATTTCATAATCAATCAAGGGGTTGCCTGGATCTCAAACGGGACCACGATCGAATCACTCGATTTAAAAACAGGCCAATTAAAATCTTATACAACGGAGCCTGCTTTTCCTATGAAACATCGAAAAGTCGGAGGCGCAGATTATTTACTGACCCATTTAGGGCTCTACCGAGTCGATGATGGGCAGTTGAAACCGATTAAAGGGATTGCCGAAACTTCAGAACACGACTACACCGATATGCTTTCGTATGATGGGAAAATATTCGTTTTGGATTGTCCTTTGTTTTATACGGGTTCCGAAGTCAAAGGCAAAGCGAGACTTTTCGTTTACGATCCTTCGGCATGGGGTGGAAAGTTAAAAGCTTTTGATCTGCCGATCCGATACGCCGGCCATTTGGGTGAAAAAGATGGGAAAATTTTTGGCTACGGGATAAAGGAAATAGACACCGGAGATTATGACGGCGGTTCCTTGATTACTAACTACGGGGGGGCATTTACTTTTTCCCCAAAAGACAAATCATTTAAGGTTTTAACCACCTTTCCGATAAGCCGTTTCAATTTGGATACCTTCCAGGCCGAGTCAGCTCTTTTTAGCACTGGAATCACCTATACCAAATTGATTTATTCCCCCGTGAAGGAATCGTTTCGGATCAAGAAAAAGGAACGGTTTACACCAGGTTCTGAATTCATTGGAGATAGCAGCGGTCATTGGGGCCCGGATTTCTACAGTTATGAAAAAGGTGCCACTTACCCTTCGGATTGGGATCGAACTGATCAAATTGAAAAAATGTTCAAATCTCCCGAAATAGCCCGAGGCCGATTTCTGGATGAAATGCCCAAGGAATATTCGACCCTACAGGTTGAATACAAGACCGTGACGAATAACGCGATACAAATCAAGTCTGTTTCGATGACATCAAAACCAACGGATTCAGGTAAGCAAGAAAATTAAGATAAAGTATTAAGCTGTCCAATCTTTGGAGGTGTCGTGGTGCTAAGGAAAACAATTCTCCCATTTAGTGTTTTTATCTTCCTCTTCTTCTCTTATAAAACCGCATCTTGCCAAACAGCCCCTCGGTGGTTTTCCACTTTCCCCCTCAAGGCCTGGATGGAAAATTCTATCCAGTCCCAATCGAACGGTAATAACGTGAATTTAGAATTGGAGGGGACGCGCTATCAAACCTGGAAGGGTTTTGGCGCCTGTTTCAACGAACTAGGCTGGACGGCCCTAAAACCACTCGGCATGGCTAAGACAAAAGATATCCTTCGACGGCTCTATCTCCCGGGATGGGAGTGCGATTTCA
>CAYXYA010000434.1:0-2035 GCA_964469185.1 uncultured bacterium
ACAGCGTTGGCGATGTTCATCTTGTTGTTCCATAAACGGAAATGGAATTTATGGATGGCTGTGTCCTTGATCTTTATGCCGATCTTTTTCTTTGCGCCCTGGGCGGTCAAAAATTGGATTTACGTCCATGATCCTGTTTATCCCTATTTATCTAACTTTTTCAACTCGTTCGATTGGAATGGGTTCAATCAAAAGACGGCGGATATCAAGTTTCAGGTGGAAGGTTGGCGGGGAATCCTGAAACTGCCATCCGTATTGTGGGGAACTTTCTTTGACAATTATAGCGGCGCGCCGAATGAAGAGGCGGGTTTGGCGGTATTGATTTTCGTCCCGATGTTGTTTTTCAAAACATACTTTCGGACATGGTTGTTGTGGGTCGCGATCGCGGGCCCTTTCTTTTTTTGGATAGTCACCAGTCACCAGCTTCGGCTCATCGCTTCGGTGATCGCGCTTTTTTCTTTTATAGCGGCACTGGGTTTTGACAAGGCCCAGACTTGTTGGGTCAAGCATCGAAAGATCCCGCAGCAGGTTTTGCTGTTCTCGGCTTGGCTGGGGGCCTATTACTTGTTCCAGGGCCTTGTTCACCAACCCAATCCCTTCCCGAATTTTCTTGGATTTCACTCGCGAGATCAGTTTTTAAGCCAGGTGATGCAGCCGCGTGATTACCCGAACATGAACAGGTATTTGAATCAGGCACTGCCAATGGACGCCAAGGTAATGATCCTGGGCCAACAAAATGGTTATTACCTAGACCGCGTTTCGATCTATGATTTTGATTACACCTTTCCTATTTTAAAAAGCTGGATCGAAAAATCAGGAACGCCTGAAGAGATTTATCGGCAATTCAAAAAAAATGATTTTGAATATCTTTTATATAACTCGGGTGGGATGATGGGCTCGGCGGTTCGGTCTGAGACGCTGGGCGTGGATCGCTATTCCTGGAGATCCGACGAACTTAAGCGGTATGAACAGTTCTTTCTAAAATTCACTCGGAAGATCCCTTTGCCCATCGCGGGCGGTTACGCGCTTTATGAGGTCGGGCCTCGAGAGGGGTTTTCGTACATGCCGGAATACCTGCCCGGCACCGAAAAGTATTACATCAATAATATCCAGAAGTTGATGGGCTTCAAGCAGGCTTCCGACATCGCCGGTAAGGACATCCGCAGGGATGTTTACTCGGGAGCCTATGAGGCCGTTTCGAACCAAGTCCCGGAACTGGGGTATCCCTGTTTCCAATCCGCTATCGCTCAATTGTCCTCTTATGCTGAATTAGCGCCGAAGGCTCTGGAAAAGGGTAAAGAAGGATTTGCTCGCAATGGCGACAAGGCATCTTGGTTGACCTTACAAGCGGATGTCTGGCTGGTTCGGGACAAGCCGTCGAAGGCGAAGCCGCTCTTAATGGAAGCGCAGAGATTGAGTCCGGAACGGGATGACGTCGCTAGAAATTTGGCGGTGGCTTACTATAATGAGCACGACTTGGACAAGGCGGTCGAAGAAGCTCGGTTGGCCGTGAATTTAGCGCCTTATGTCGAGGACTATCAAAAACTGTTCGGACAACTGCAAGCCATGAGAGCCGCCGGAAAATAACGATCGGAAACAAATGCGAACCCGCGAAGAGCTTGAAGAATTTGAGGACAAACTACTGGCCCCTTACGCCCAGCGTTCCAAGGAGAGCAAGGGCCGTCAATACGCCGAACCCGAGCATCCTTACCGTGTGATGTTCCAACGCGACCGCGACCGGGTCATCCACTCCTCCGCGTTCCGCCGCCTCCAATATAAAACCCAGGTTTTCGTCAATCATGAAGGCGATTATTATCGTACGCGCATCACCCATACACTCGAGGTGGCTCAGGTCGCCGGCTCCATCGCGCGATCCTTGAGGTTGAACCAAGACTTGACCGAGGCGGTCGCTCTCGCCCATGATCTGGGGCACACGCCGTTCGGGCATAGCGGCGAGAAGATATTGAACGAGCTCATGAAAAATGATGGCGGGTTCGAGCACAACGCCCAAAGTTACCGCATCGTGACGCATTTA
>CAYXYA010000435.1:0-2028 GCA_964469185.1 uncultured bacterium
GGCACACCGGAATACATGGCGCCCGAGCTGTTCCGCTCAACCCACGCCGGTCCAGCAGAATATCCCGACTTTACCGAAGTAATTCTCGAATCGGCCCTGGAAATCCATCGATTTTTTTCTGAGATTAGAACTCGATGCTTTGTCCGTCTTTTGGAAGTCCCGTTTTGGAGTGGTAAATGAAATTCGCCATCATATTGCCGGTTTATAACGAAGCGGCCACCCTGGAAAAAGTCCTGGAACGCCTTTCGGAATTCAAGGACGCCGACGTCATCGTCGTAGACGACGGGTCCAATGACGCCACTCCCTCGGTGTTGGAGAAGGTCCCGGTCAACACCATTATCCGTCATCCCCGGAATCAAGGTTACGGCCGGTCGCTCATGGACGGCTTCGATCACGTCAAGGCGCACGGATATGCTCAATGCGTGACGATGGACGCCGATGAGCAGCACGAGCCCAGTTTCATCCCTTGTTTTTTGGAAAAATTGTCGCGGTTCGACATCGTGTCAGGGAGCCGTTACTTGAATCCCATGCTTTCCTCCGACGCGCCTCCGCCGGAGCGCCTGGAAGTGAACCGAGTGATCACCGAAAAGCTCCGGGAATTGACGCCCTACGCGCTCACCGACAGTTTCTGCGGTTTCAAGGGTTACCGGGTGGAAGGACTCAAGAAACTGCGCCTGACCGAGACAAATTACGGGTTTCCCATCCAATTCTGGCTTCAGGCCGCCAAGGCGGGGCTGACCGTCAACGAATGCGCCGTTCCCTTGATCTACAAGGATTACAGCCGCAATTTTAACAACCAATTCGCCACCCGGGACGAGCGCTTAAAGCATTATTTGCAAGTCATGGAAAAAGAAGCGAGAATCTTAGGGCTCACCGCTTCTCGCCAAGGATGACGTTTCAAAGGAGTCTCCATGCAGGTCCAGACGGATAAGATCCCAAAACATCACGGCGAATTCTATTTCGAGCCCTCCTTTTCTAGATGGAAAGAAGACGTCCTCAAGAACCGTGAAGCCCTGTCGAAAGCTGTTTTCTGGGGTCTGTCACCTTTAAAAGTCCGCGCCGCTTTGAAACTCCCCACCGATCAACCGATCATTCTTTCGGGACACCAGCCCGTTTTTGTCCATCCCGGGGTCTGGGCGAAATGCCTGGCCGCCAGCGCCTTGGCTGAGTCCGTGCGCGGCATCGCTTACCATAAATTGACCGACACCGCTATTGCCCCTGAGTTCACCCATTGCATGCCGGAATTGGAGGCGGATGGCCGGGCGCATCGGCGCGAGCTGGATTTCTTCTCCTCCGTCGACATGAAGAAACAAGAAAAGTCCGTGCCTTATGCGTTCATGCCCGCCCCTGAAAAAGCCGCTTTCGAGAAAATATTCACTTCCGCCGAGAATTACGCCCCTCCAAGCGTCAAAAAAGCCGTTAAATTTTTCAGCGAGAAACTGCTCAAGGGCTTGAAGGTGAACGTCACCTGGGACCTGTTCCAATCTTACGCGCTGGGACTGTTGGACGAGATCTGCGGGACCAAACGGTTGATCCTGGAAGGGAGCGCTCTTTGGCGGTCCGATCCCTTCATCGATTTCTTGGTCTACTGGTTCAAACATATGAATGAAATGAACGAAAACTACAACCAGTCGCTGAACGAATACCGAAGGATCAATAACATCACTCATGACATCGAACCTGTGGCGAACCTGAAGTTCGAGAATTGGTATTTTGAGGTCCCGTTTTGGGGGACCACTGCCCATCATCATCGCGACACGGTTTGGGCCAAGGTCGACGGAAAACATCTCCTCTTGAAAGTGGGGGGCTCGGAGGGCAAATATTCTTTCGATCTGGCGGATCTGAAGCTGGAACTTTCGAAGTCCACCCTGATGATCTGGCCGAAAGCCATTCCTCAAACCCTTTTCTGCCGCATGTATCTTTGCGACTACTTCATCCACGGCACGGGCGGGGCGGTCTATGAGGAAGTGGGGAACATGTTCTTTGAGAAAGCGTTCAAAGTCCCTCCTCCCGCTTTTGGAGTGGTTT
>CAYXYA010000436.1:0-2026 GCA_964469185.1 uncultured bacterium
GAAAGATCCTTTTGAATACGCTAAATCCTATATCGACCGATTCACGGCCGAGGTGAAGGACCGGGTAAGCCGGCTCAGCGTAAAGAAATAATCGGTATTACCGGCGTTCCGTTCGAGACCCCGCGCGGCAGGCACGTCTCAAGAGGCATTTCATGAAATCCGTTCAAATTGTCTTTCGGTTTGGGACAGCCGTTTTCCTTATGTTCCTTTTTTCCACGGCCTGGGCCTATAACGCGGACGATTATTACCGCGCTGGCCTTCAACTTTACAACGCCAAAGACTACACCAAAGCCATCCAATATTTCAGCGCGTCATTGAATGCGGATCCGCAAAAAACCGCGGCTTATCAGGCTCGGGGGAATTGTTATTACGCATCGGGTCAATACGCCAACGCCCTCATGGATTATCAACAGATCCAGAAGAGATCCCCGTCGCCTCAATTGGACCAATTCATTCAAACGATCCAGATGAAGCTTAATTCCTCGCCCCAACCGATATTGGCTTCCCAGTCCGCCGCCCCGGCCGATTCATATGGGGCATTATTCGAGCAAGGAAAGACCCAGTTCCGCCAAAAACAATACGCCGAGGCCGTCCAATCTTACGAGGCCGCGCTTCGGCAGGATCACTCGGACTACGCTCTTTATTATTACCTGGGGTTGGCTTACCAGATGGCTGGCAACCTGAAATACTCTGCCGTCGCGATTGGGATCGCCAATCAGATGAAGCCCAGTCCCGAGATGGGTTCTTATGTACAAAAGTCGAAAGAAAAAATTTTGCCGGAAGAGAGAACGTGGGTGGACGCGCAGTTGGCGGCCTCGGCCGGCGGCAAAGCGATGGTTTTTCATACTAAACTTCCGGGCGAGACCGACTACGCGCTTCGATTGAAAACAGGGATCATATTCCTGAACATGCCCGATCTTCAGGCGGAAGGCCAAGCGGGGCAGACCTACTCGCTCCAACAGCAATTGACGGATTCCTCGGTCGACTATAACGCCCAACTGCCGTTCCTGGGCGCGAACATCGGTTTCGAGCCGGCTGTCAATCTCGCGCCGAATTTTGAGTTGGGATTCCCGATCGCGGTCATCCCGGCGGGGACTTTCACGGAAAGATTCCAAAACAGTACCACGACCATTTCGCGGGCGTTCGGTATCACGGCTTTTACGTTCGGGGTCGATCTGCGCATGATCACCGGGAATGGGCCTTTCAGGGTCCATTTTTCGGGCGGGCCCATGATCGTTCCCGTCACCATGAGTTATACGGAGACGGTCGATTCGGTACCCGTATCAGGAAGCTTCACGGGCTTGGGGTTGGGCGCTCAAGTCCAATTGGGTTTCGATGTTTATCTGGACAAGGCTTTCGCGTTTGGTCCCTTCATCAGTTACGCCTTCGCCAATGTCAGCTCGTTCACCGGGACCATCGTCGACAACACCAACAATATCAACACGACCGGCCAGCTTTATACCCTGCAATACGGCACCTGGCCCCTTCTTCAAGTCTTGACGCCGGGTCAGGCTGTTCCCGCGGGAGCTCTTCCGACCCAATTGGACCTGGGCGGGCTAGTGCCGGGGATCCAATTTGCGGCCTTTTTTTGAACCGGCTGAACTTTAAATATCGCGTTCTCCGCTTCCTGTTTTTGATGTAAAATCCTCCTGCGATCCAACGGAGAAATCATGAATTCATTCCTGAAAACGCTGGTCTTATCCACTTTTTTCGTTTTAACCGTTGCTTGTCCTCTGCTCGCGGAGGAGAAGAACGCGAACAACGCGGACCTCAATCTGCCCGTCATTGAAAAGGTTTTAAAGAACGGACTCAGGGTCTTGATCGTGGAAAGGCCAGGAGTGCCGGTGGTTTCCTTTTCCCTGATGCAGCCCGTAGGTGCGCAGGACGCCCCGAAGGGCAAGACGGGGTTACCCCATATGCTGGAACACATGATGTTCAAGGGCACCGAAACCATCGGAACGCTTTCCTATAAAAAAGAAAAACCCATTTTGGAAGAAATGGACCGGGTCGCGAAGGCGATCAACGA
>CAYXYA010000437.1:0-2011 GCA_964469185.1 uncultured bacterium
TACCGCGATATTTTCAAGTCCAGTTTGACCCTCTTGAGCCAAAGCACCCTGACCACCTCGATGAAGCTGGAGGTCACCCTTCAATTCCCCCACCTGGGAACCGACCTGACCTTTTTGGCCCAGGTATCGAAAGTCAGCGTCGAAAGCGAGTGGAACAAGGAAAGCTACCACGCCGACCTTAAAAACCTGGCCATGAGCCAAAAAAGTCTGCAGAAAATGATCGACCATCTGAATAAGAAAAAGGCTTAACCCCCCTCACGACCCGTTTCCCTTCTTAACTCACCAAAATCTAATTGGGCGCATTATTTTTCAAGCGCACTTTAAAAAATAAAGCCCTCGATGTAATACTTAATTAAAGATTTTATTACCATTACCGCGACGCCATTCCACCACCCTCAATTCTTTTAAACAATATTTAAAACCATTCAACCATTGATCAAATCATTCGATCCAGGAGGACGCGATGTCAGTTCCGGTGAAAGTTTCAAAGGATCCAGTTGAAGTTCTTCTCATAGAGGACAACCCAGGCGATGTGCTGTTGATGAAGGAGATCGTTAAAAATTCCTCATTTCCCATTTATTTGAGCGTGGCGAACGACGGCCCCAAGGCCCTGGAAATGCTCCGTCTGGGCGAGGACTTCGCGGAGAAGGGAAAACCGAACTTGATCATCCTGGACCTGAAGCTGCCCCGTATGACGGGCCACGAGGTACTGGCGGTCATCCGCCGGGATCCCGTCTTTAAAAAAACACCCGTCCTGATCATGAGTTCGTCTCAGGCGGATGAGGATATTCAAACCGCCTATGATAACGCGGCAAATTTTTACATGGTCAAACCTATGGATCTCGATCATTTCTCGGAGATCATGAAGTTCATCGAGGTTTTCTTTCTCGAAAAAATGAACTGAGCGAAAGTCTCGATTCAACTTCCAGGGTCAATTATGGGTTTGGAAGCGATTCCACCCCATTTCTTCCTGTCCTCATGGTTGGCTGACCATCCCCGTGATAAAATCTTTCAATGACACTCAGGGTTCTTTTCTTTTTTTTCCTATCGCAGACGCTTTGGGCGGCCAATTATATTTGGCCCCTCTCCAACAGCACCGCGTCCGACTCCATGAACACCTCCTTCGGACCGCGAATCAACTATTCCATGTGGGACATGCATCCCGGCGTTGATCTGCCGGGCGTTCTCGGTACCCCTCTTTATAATTCTAGGGCCGGTACGGTCTTCCTTTCCGGTTCCGCAGGCACGGACGGCTACGACAACCGCCATGTTTCCATCCTGACGAACGATCCCGTGGACGGCGTCCTCTACATGATCTACATGCATCTCAATAGTATTGACGCCGCCGTCACCGTTGGTGCGCCGGTTTCCCAAGGTCAATTGATCGGCACGCTCGGCATGGATGGGGCCACCTACGCCCATTGCCATTTCGAGTTCCGTTTGGGGAATCCCACCCATACTTACTGCGTCCATCCCATGTCCTATCTTCCCTATACGGACAGCGCGAACTTCACCGCGCCCGTCTCGGATCGGTTCAACCGCAAGGGAGGGCTAATGGCCGCTCGGCTCCTGTTCGGGGCGGCGGACAAGAACGAGGGCGACCTGATCCGCGTAGAGGTGGACGTCAAACAGGGCGGCAGCCTGCTTTCGACAAGGGTGGTGGATTTTAACGACCGCAGTACCATCCCCGCTTTTTTGCCTCTCCAAGGAGGGGATCCTCAGCTCTACACCAACGACATCGGGGTCGAGGGATACCAGACTTCGAACATGGTTTTGGACGGGCGGACCGACCTCAAAGAGGCCGTCTTGGTCAAAAACCTTCCCGCGAGCTGCGATAACTTGGTCGCCCGTGTCTACGACCTGGGCCGGAATATCTCGACCAGCGCCTCCATCCCCGTTGTCGCGCAAACAGCGGTGAGCGAATATCTCGATTTTGAGGACGGGCTCATGCCCCCCACCGGCTGGTCAGCGGTGACCAGCACGACGGGAACCGGCACCTCCGTGACCAACT
>CAYXYA010000438.1:0-2011 GCA_964469185.1 uncultured bacterium
CCATCCATGCCGGTAAAAGAGGGCGCAAAGTCGCCTTGCTGGACCACGCCGAGAAGATCGGCGCTAAGATCCTCATTTCTGGCGGCGGGCGGTGCAATTTTACCAATGTCGGCGCGGGGCCCGAGAATTACGTCTCAAATAACCCGCATTTCGTCAAATCCGCCTTGTCCCGCTATACCCCGCAGGATTTCCTTCAAATGATCAAGGAGCATCGGATCACTTATCACGAAAAGAAACTCGGCCAGCTTTTTTGCGACCGCTCGGCGAAGGATATCATCGCCATGCTGGAGGAGGAATGCCGCAAAGCGAAGGTCGAACTCTTTTTGGATCATGGCGTCACGAAGGTCGAGAAAACCGATCAGTTCCATATCCGCACCTTAAAGGAGACCTTTACTTGTGATTCCCTGGTGATCGCGACTGGCGGGCTTTCAATCCCCAAGATAGGCGCCACCGATTTTGGCTATAAGATCGCCAAACAATTCGGGCTCCAGATCGTTCCCACCGCTCCTGCCTTGGATGGTTTTCGTCTGAAGCCAGCCGACCTAAAACGATTCGGCGATTTGACAGGTGTTTCAGCGGATACGATCCTCACTTGCGGCCAGGGCGTCTTTCGCGAGAACATCCTCTTCACCCACACGGGCCTCAGCGGTCCCGCGGCCCTGCAAGCTTCCCTCTATTGGCATCCCGGCCACGATATTACGATCGACTTCTTCCCCAAAACCCCCGGCGACAAACTGGAGAAATGGTTCGTGGAGCAAAAGAAAAAAGGATCAAAATCGGAGATAAAGACTTTGTTAAAGGAATGGCTACCCGGTCGATTGGCCGACCGGCTTTGCGAGATTGAGCTGCCAGAAAAAGAGGTCATCCACCAACTATCGGATAAAAAAATTAAAGAACTTTGCCACAAACTTCAGAACTATTCTTTGAAACCAGAATCAACCATCGGCTACGGCAAAGCCGAGGTGACACGCGGCGGGGTGGACACGGATGAACTTTCGTCCCGAACGATGGAATCCAAAAAGGTTCCGGGCCTCTATTTCATCGGCGAAGTAGTGGATGTGACAGGCTGGCTGGGCGGATATAACTTTCAATGGGCTTGGGCTTCGGGATGGGCAGCGGGGCAAGAAGTTTAAGGGAAAATAAAAAAGCCCCCGGGAAAATCCGGAGGCTTTTGTGCTTCTGATGAGTCAGGAATTATATTTTACGGACGTTCTCCGCTTTCAATCCCTTATCGCCCTGGGCGACCTCGAATTCAACGCGGTCTCCCTCATTCAAACTTTTGAAACCATCCGATTGGATAGCCGAAAAGTGGACAAACACGTCTTCCCCACCATCCTGAGAGATAAATCCAAAACCCTTCTCATTCTTGAACCACTTCACTGTACCTTGTGCCATACCGAAAAACCTCTTCTTCTAAAAAATTTAACTTCATCTCCGAAACCCGGGTTTCGGAGACAGTTATCGGTTGTTAAGAACAGCCGATAACCGTGCCCGATCAAGCCCTAGAATATTCTTTCGGTTTGTTCACCGCCACCGTTTTTTTAGTCAAAATTTGCCCCAACAGGGCCTTTTCGGCGGTTTCCCTGGCTCTTTCCATCTTGGGATAACGAATATTCCTGTAGCCGCGGACTTCCTCGGGAACCGCCAAAGCCGCTACCCATCGGTCATAGTCGGTCGGAATGTGGTTTTGAAAACGGTCCACTAGGTTCGAATACCATTCCCGGAAAGACTTCTCTTGTGCGTGCCATTGAGGCAGCAAACGCCGCATGAACTTCATGCGCTTCATGACATTGAGCATCCAATCCCTGCTTTTCAAGTCGAACTCGATCTTGAGCCCCCAAAAGTCAAAGGCGGGACGGTTAAAGTGGCGGTAAATGATCTTATCTCCGCCGACAAGATCGACCTTATAACGCTGAGCGTCTTTCTCATACTTTTCAGGACTGGTCAGGAGATGCGCGACATAAACCTCATCTTTGATCTCCATGACTTTATGTAAATATTTCACGACGGC
>CAYXYA010000439.1:0-2010 GCA_964469185.1 uncultured bacterium
TTGTTCGAAAGAGAACTTTGTGTCCCTGAATAAACTTCCTTCAGGTCTTTTCTGAGAAAATCCCAATTGCGGACAATTCTCGGGGTGATCGTCAGCAAAACGTCGGTGCGCTGGCTGGAATCGTCCGAAGTCGCGAAAAGCCGGCCCACAATGGGGATCTCCCCTAATAGTGGAACCTTGACGAGGGTTCGTCTTTCCTCATCCTGAATGAGCCCCCCCAAGACAACAGTTTCACCATCACGTAGTATCATATTCGTTTCGGCCGTACGCTGGCCGATACTGAACGCGGGATCGGCGGCGCTTCCCAGATTGGCGCCTAAGGAGCTGACTTCCAGGTTCAATTTGACGCCGACCGTGTGGTCTAGGTTGACGTTCCCCGTCACACCCAAAAGAACCCCGACGTCTTTATAATCAAAAGTGGTCCTGACCTGCCCGGTGGCGTCCTGAATGACCGAGGACCGGAGCGGAACCCTGTCCCCGATATGGATCTTCGCTTCTTTACTGTCAAGCGTCCTGATCTTGGGATTCGCCAGGGTCTTGGCTTCCACATCCTGTTTGAAATAATTGAACGCTATGGCAGGAAAGGTCACCAGTCCCTGTCCGGCTAAGTCGCCGACGGAGCTTTTACCCATATCAGAGATCAAATACTGGGGGAACGCGGCGCTGATCTGCGACCCATAGTTGATTCCTAGTTGTTCCGCCTTGTTTCGGTTCACCTGCAGGATCTCGACATCAAAAAGGACCTCGGCGGGTTTTCGATCGTTCGCCGCGACGACCTTGTCGACCAGGTCCAACACCTGTTTGTTGTCCCGAATGATGAGCGTGTTGAGCGGCTCATTGACGATGATATGCTTCAAGTCCAGTATGCTTTTAAGGGTGTTGGCCATGTCCGTCGCTTTCACCGAATTCAGTTGGATGGTTTTCACGAGCAAGTCCTCGTATTGGTCCCTCTTCGCCTTGGAATCGGCGGATACCAAGATCGTGTTGGGCCCGAACTGTTTATAAAACGTCTGGGTCGTGGTCAAGATCAGGTCGAGCGCTTGTTCGAACGTCACGTCCTCTGCGGAAAGGGTGATCTGTATCCCTTTTACCGAGTCGTCGAAAATGATGTTGACCCCGTAAGATTTCCCGATGAACTGGAAAGCGACATGAAGGTCGGTATTGTTGAATTTCAGGGTGATGGGCTCCTTCGAGGTTAAAAGCAACCCACCGGGAGTCTTTTGAGCCGCCGTGTTCTTCATTTTTTCCAACAAGGTCTTGGCTTCGTCGAGATCGGGCTGAAGTTCAAGGGCGCGGGTCAGAAGTTCTTTCGCCTCCCCTTCCCGTCCGGCTTTTTCCAGGTCCGAGGCCTCGATATAAAGGGCGTTGGCTTCTTTTTCACTCAGTGTTTCTTTCAAAGTCTGGGCTAATTTTTCATTGTTCGGCATGGCAACTGTGCCTTGCCAAAACTGGTAAACCGCGTCGTCATACCGGCCCAATGCCCGCAACGACATACCTTCTTTATAGTAACCTTCGGCGGCTTGTAATTCGGCGTCCTTCAACTTCATTTTCGCTTCAAAATCGTTCGGATTCTCCGCAAGGGTCTTTCGGTATTGATAAACGGCTTTGAGCCAATCGTGCTTATCAGAGTAATTTTCAGGTCTCTGGACGGACACGCAGCCGCCTGCCGCCAGGAAGATCAGGAATATCGCCGCTATTTTAAACTTCCTCAAGAAGATCCTCATTCCGGCGGGCTTAGCTCAACGAGCTCAGCGCTCACCCCAAATTTTTATCGTTGAAATCTTTCCCGTGGCACGTTCTTTCAAGTATGCCTCATCCGAACCTACCTTATCAACTTTATACAACCCTTCCAGATCGCCGCCTTCGCCCACCTGGAACAGCTCACCGCCTTTGCTGAACAAAGCTTCTCTTTTCTTTTTGCGGATGACGATCCCCATCAGTTTGTATCCCCCGATGATAAAGGGGGTCTGGGACGCGGTCGAAACCGGGGTCGATACGGACGGACCTTGC
>CAYXYA010000440.1:0-2002 GCA_964469185.1 uncultured bacterium
TTGCTTTTGGCGATCAGATCGGAGACGAAACCTACTTGGTCGTGGTTGATCTTTTAGACGGTCTTAATCATCCCGTCATTCACAAAATGGGAATTGATCTGCTGTCTTTGCTCAGGCCTGAGGAGCGTAAAAACGAGGCCGCTGTTCAGGAGGCCAAACATCTTAAGCTGGAAAACATCCAGGATCTGGAGAATGGAAAATTCCGTATTCGGATCTCATCGGACATCCCGTTACAAAACGATCAGATCGAGTTGCCCAATGAAGCTTCAGGCCCCGCCGCATCCGAAAAGACGCATGAGTCCGTCCAACCGGCACACGATCCCCTGCGATAAAATTTATCACCGATAGCGTTTTGAAAAAACCGGGAATTTCCGAAGGTCCGGGAGCGGATGAACTTTTTACCGTTCTTTACTGAGAGGCGGCAGGGGCTGGAACAAATGAATGGAGTTTGTGAGCTTCCAAGGCGATGACATTGCTTTTTTTGACGTCCTGCACCAGGGGGCTTTTTACCATGATGCTGCTTGAAATGATTCCTTCCGAGTTGCCGAGCACCACTTCGCATTTTCCATTCTGGAACACCGGAAGATTATCTTCATCCAGGAATTCATAATTGAGGCAGATATGACGGGGTTCGGGGTTGTTGTTTTTAACCTTCGCCGTCCAGGTACATTCGGTTTTATTGAAGTTTTCCCATATGAAACCGCTTTTCCAGGAATAGTCAAGGATATCGACATTGACGTTCGGTCTGGGAGCCGATTTTGGAGCTTCAGCCGGTTTGGGTGCGTCCTCATCGGCAAGGGCCATGGAGGATTCAACCACCGTAACCATCAAGAAAGCCAGTATGAAACGCCTGAAGAGCATGGAGAGAAATTCTATGGGATTAAGAAAAAATTGTCAATACAAAACTTTAATGGGTTCTTTTGAGGTGTCCGACGAAGCGATCGGCTTGTCGTGTGGGTTCTGGAATCCGGTAACCATGGGCGCAGGCCAGGGTGTATTGGATCGCCGTTGGAAGATTGATCTTGTGCCCGACCGAGACATAGACGGGATTTGTTCGATCTTTCGTTCGGACGACCGCCCCGATCACATCGCCTTGATTGCCGGTCAACGGCGTCCAGTCTCCTCGTTTCTGCCCGGGTTGGCGGTGGTCTCCAAAGAGCCGCGACTTGGCGCAACCGATCGTCGGTTTATCCAGCCATAACCCGATGTGGCATGCGATGCCGAATCCTCTCGGATGAGCCAATCCCTGGCCGTCCATCATCACCAAGTCCGGTTCGTGCCGGAGTTTTGCAAAGGCTTTTAAAAGCGCGGGCGCCTCGCGAAAGGCCAGCAGGCCCGGAATATAAGGAAAGGTCAGTTTCAGAACGGCCTGTTGCGTCTCGACGATCCGAAGCTCCGGATAACTTAGAACCACCACGCCGGCATAAGCCAGGGCCGGGTTTTTGGAAACAGCCATATCCGCGCCGGCCACGTAGCGCACCGTTTTAACATGGTTTTCTTGGCTGATTCGGGCCGAGAATTGTTTTTGAATCTCGATCGCTTCTTTGGGGGTGAGGTTCCAGGGATGCAAGGGATTGACCCTCATCAATCAGAAGAAACCCATCTGCTCGGGCTGCGGAGCCGGTTCTAACCCTTTGCCGAGAAATTGTTTCAGGTTCTGGAAGTCTTCCAAAAGAGCGGGGCGAAGGTTTCCTTGGTGAAGCGCGGCGGCGGGGTGGAGCATGGGGAAGACCAGGAAGTTCTTGACCTGGAAATGCTGGCCGCGAACTTTGGTGATCGCCACTTTCCTGTCCAGCAGGGCCTGGGCCGCGAAATTTCCAAGCGTGCAGACGACGCGGGGCCTGATGATCTCGATCTGCTTCCACAGGTACGGCTTACAGGCCTCGATCTCATCCGGCGCGGGGTTGCGGTTCTCGGGCGGTCGGCATTTGACGACGTTGGCGATATAGACATCCTCGCGTTTCAATCCGATGCTGGCAAGCAGCTCGGTTAAAAGTTTTCC
>CAYXYA010000441.1:0-2002 GCA_964469185.1 uncultured bacterium
AAAAGGTTCCTGACAGCGCATGAATTAGAGATAGAAAAATAAGGCATGTATTTGAATAAACCCTTGAGAAAATCGTGTCTTTGGGTTAACATAATGTTACTTATATAAGTAACAAGGAGGGGTCATGAAATTCTTGAATGTTCGAGACCTGCGCTTGAAAACGCCTTCGGTCCTGAAGGCGTTAGAAAAAGGTGAAAAGTACGTCATCACAAATCACGGCAAACCGCAGGCTGTGTTATTGCACCTGACAGAGGATGAGATCGAGGACCTTGTTTATAAACAACCTGAATTCATGGCCCAAATCGAGGAATCCAGGAAGGAATATGGCAAGAAAGGCGGGGTTTCCCTTGCCGAAGCTCGTAAACGCCTGGGTCTTTGACTTTGTCCATTCTCGTCGAACTTTCTCCCCGCGCCTTGCGTGACTTGCAAGGCCTTGAAAAGGGGCCCGCCCGTAATGTTTTGGATGATTTGAAGATCCTTCAAAGCCGCCCTTGGCCTGGACCGCCGAAGGTAAAAAAGCTCGAGGGTTATAAGAACCTTTACCGATTGAGGACGGGAGACTACCGATCTATATTCGAACCGAGTCCTCAGAAAGTCGTGGTCTTGCGAGTTCTGGACAGGAAAGAACTGGAAAGAAGTCTTCGGAACCTGTGAATTTTGCGGCGAACTTTATTTAAATGAAGTCGCTCATTCAGATCGCAAAACTGGGGTCAGGTCTTCTCCCTTCGTTGAAACTACGGGAGACGGGTCAGTTTACAGTCTGGATTTTCACCACCCTCTCGTAAAAAAGTTCCTGATAAGACTCGCCAAAGCCCCTCCAGATAAAATTGTCAGATGGTTTAGCTGCAGCATACTGCTGAAAAGTGCTGCACCCTCCCTCAATAATCCTTTAAAATGCCGCGATTTTAACTGCAGCATTAGCTGCAGCATAAAACCATCAACTGCAGCAATGCTACAGCTACATAAGGGGTGAGCTATGACTGCTTCAGAAACCAATTTTCCCAACGTGGACTCGGCGCAGGTGCCACAACCTTTCACGCCCTTCTACCTGAACTTCCTTTGGGCCTGCAACCTGCTTTGGACCCTCATCCTTCTGGGAATGAACGTCTTGGAGTTCTTCCGTGGCGGCCAATGGACCTACCAAGGTCCGGGGAGCCTCATCTACTTCGCGACCCTGGCCGCTTACGCCGGGGTGAAGGAAACCCACAACTGGACGGTCGGCGCGGACGCGGCCGAAACCAAGGGCCGTCGGGGTGTTTTCTTCGTGGCGGTCTGGGTGCTCTTTTCCATGGGAGCCTTCACCGCGGTGAACGTGATCAAGGGCTTCGTCTTTCCGCATGAGCTTTTGACCATCACCCTGGAAGTATTGGGCATCTTCTTCGGTACCCAGGCTTCCCGCGCTTTGCGGCGCAAAAGGGGCGGGGTCGCCACCGCGGCGGGCTCGATCGAGCTGGAAGAGGGAATCTTGAGCTTGGCCCGGGAAACGAACGGGGCGGGGACGGCCCAGATCATCGAGCGGCTGGGAGCCCAGCGGGGCGAGGTTCAATACACCCTCGGGAAGTTGGTCAAGCAAGGCCGGCTCCAAAAGGTGGGGGACAAGACGAATTCGCCGGATACCAAGTATGTAGCGGTGTGAAGGTAGCTCACCCCAAAATAAAGGGGCTAGGTTGACACTTGACGCTTTGAACCAGCTTTTTCAAAATAAGATTCGCTGTCTATTTTCCACTTTAATGTTAACGTATACGCCGTTTTGCAATATCAACCCTCCTACCGAGACATACCCTTTAGCGTAGTGTTCTTCTCCTAAGTTTTTGTCTTTCTCATTAGTTCCTTTCCCCTCCGACAAATTTACTATCCTCCACGTCTAGAGACAGATCATTTCTTGACATGTTGTCGCTAATTAGCGACAATCGGAGGTGGGAACGTGGCGGAGGCAAAACCTAGATATTTAGGTGACTATGAAAGGATCGATGGCCGTAGACCGTTTAGGGAATGGTTCGAC
>CAYXYA010000442.1:0-1998 GCA_964469185.1 uncultured bacterium
GGGATATATCAGCGGACACCGTGGTGGGACGGGGCGTGCGGAGATTAGCGGCGTTCCAGCGGCGGATATTTGGATCTTTCAGAAGGGCCCGGCGCAGGTCGCCGTCCACAACGATGCCTTGAAGACGCCCTTTCCCATCGACCACGCAGGCGCAGCCCACGCGCTTGGCGGTGATCTCACGGGCGATCTTCTCGAAAGAAGCCGTCAAAGACACGCGGGGAACTTGTGTGCCTCGGCGCATGATGTCCTCTACTTTCAACTGAAGCCGCCGGCCCAAATCGCCGCCGGGATGAAAGAGCGCGAAATCCTTCTCGGTGAATCCATGGGCCTCTAAAAGCGCGATAGCTAAAGCGTCGCCCATCGCCAGGGCGGCGGTGGTGCTGGCCGTCGGCGAAAGATTCAAAGGGCAGGCTTCTTTTCGGACACCCGCGTCGATGATGATATCTCCCAACCGCGACAAAGCGGAGGAGGTATTACCCGTCAGAAGGATGATCCGACAGCCCATGCGTTTGAGATGAGGCAGGAGTGTTTTTAATTCGTCCGTCTCGCCGCTGTTCGAAATGGCGAGGATCGTGTCGCCTTTCGCGACCTTGCCCATATCGCCGTGAAAAGCTTCCGCGGGGCTCAGGAAAAAGGACGGCGTACCGGTGGAGGAAAGGGTGGCTGATATCTTACGGCCGACCAAACCCGACTTGCCCATGCCGGTCACCACGACCCGGCCGCGGCTCTTCAAGATCATCCGCACGGCCTTGTCGAAAGTCTTCCCCGTTTTCTTCGCCAGATGGAGAAGGCCCTCGGCCTCGATCCGCAATACCCGCTTCGCCGTCGAAACGCTCATGACTTAATCCTTGTGATAAAGATAACGTCCGCAAGAACAACGTTGAATCGCGATATTTTTTCGGATCTCATTCAAAATTTGAGGGGCAACGCTCATGTTGCAGCCGCTGCAGGTATCGTCCTCTTTCACATAGGCGACCGCTATTTTCTTGCCGTGAGTTCTCAAACTTTCATAGCTGAGAGCGTGTACAGATTCGATCTTCGGAAGCTGTTCCGCCCGCTCCCTGCGCTTTTCCTGCGCCGCTTTTTCGCAATCGTCGATCTTCTGTTGGATGACTTTTTTTTCGTCCGCGACTTTTTTTTCTTCTTCCGCCACTTTTTGGGTCGAGGCCTGGATCTTGACCTTTTGTTCATCCTCTTTAAAAAGGATCTCGAGCGTCTTTTCTTCCGCCAGGGCCTTTTCTTGCCGGCTCTTTTCGATCTCGTCTTTGAGCGCGGTGAACTGCTCGTTGCTCTTCACGTCATTCTGCTGACCCAGGTATTTCTGGATCTTGGTTTCCAGGCTCCCCGCCTCGATTTCCAGGGTTTTGCGCGCCTTCGCCAGTTCCTCAAAAGCCTTCTTTTCGCTTTGAAGTTTTTCTTTCAGGGCCGCCAAATTGCCCTCATGGTCGCCGATCTCGCGCGAAAAGTTCCGCTTCATCTTCTCCAGCTCATCCAGCCCGGAATCGGTCTTTTGAATCTCGATCAATTGCAGCAGCGTGTCGTTAAAATCCAATGGTTTTGTTACCTTTCGAGCGCCGCGGTTTTGTTCATTCCAAAGGCGGGGAGGAAGTTTATCACGTTCTATTGGGGCCTTCCAACCCCAAAGGGCTTCTGGCATCGAGTCCCCCGCGCTGTTAAAATGCCTGGAAAGCTTTCAAAACTTACACCTGCGAGGGTCCATGCACGAAGCGGCAAAGAAAAAACTTTTACAGATGATCCCGCATGCGCTTTATGTCTTGACCACCCAAGCCCACGGCAAAACAGCCGCTTCCACCATGAGCTGGGTCAACCAGGCCTCCTTCAAGCCGCCTATGATCTCGGTCGGCATCAAGAAAGATACTTTTACCTTCGAGGTTGTCAAAGAATCCAAGGCTTTTGTCTTGAATTACTTAGGCGAGGGACAAAAGGATATCGCCCAAAAATTTTTCAAGCACCTGGAACCGGCCGGAAATACATTGG
>CAYXYA010000443.1:0-1996 GCA_964469185.1 uncultured bacterium
GGGGATTTATAAAAACCTGGAGTCGGCGGGGAAGAAGATGCTGAAGTCGGGTAAGAAATATGCTCCGAACGCGGGCCGAGTGAAGGTCTATTCACTGGCGTTCAAGCGGTTCGAGGAAAAACTGAAAAGGGAAATTTAATGATCCGCCTGATCTTGACCTTGTTGTTTTTTGGAATGAGCCCTTTTTTCGCGGGCGCTGATCTTTCGACCCCCGGATCGGCAAACCTCAAAAAGGAATTCAAGATCTACGGCTTCATCTCCTATCCCAAACACATGAAGGATGGCGTGGCCGTGAACGGGGTCGTTTCGTCAGAAGACTTGGCCGCCCTGGGCATCCGCAAGGTCAACTTGGTCTATCAAAAAAGGATCGTCGATTTCCCGGATAAGAACGAGGCGGAAGGTATTCCGAACGAGGAGAATATCAAGGCGATCGCGCTTGAAACCCTCAAAGAGCCGGAAGTGCCCGTCTCGCTGGATGTGGAATGTTGGAAACGCTTTGACTTGAAGCGGACCCCGTCTCGCTTCGTCGAGGTCATCGAATCTTTCAAATCCCATAACAAGCTGTCCCAGGTCGGGCTGTATTCGACGGTACCGCAGAACACCTACGGATGGCAGGACGGCTTGGCGGATAAATACGACGCTTTGAACGCGGCCTACGCGGGCGTGGCCGAGAAAGTCGATTACTTCAGCCCCTCGCTCTACAACTACGGTCACCAGGACAATGAGACTTGGGCGAAGTTCGCGGCTTTCATCATCGAAGCCGCGAAGAAGTATTCTTCCGATAAAAAGATCATCCCTTATTTATCGCCGGAATTTTTCCCGAACGTGAAGAAGGGGGAGAAGGCGACCCGGTGGCTGAGTTATGACGATATGATGTTCCGGCTCAAGACCCTGCGTCGGCTTGGGGCGGCAGGATGCATCCTTTGGACCGGAAGCGGCTCCCGGGATGACCAGGGCAACCTAGCCGTATTCGACCCGAAAATGGATTGGGTCAGGGCCGTTGTTGATTTCCAAAAAATAAATCGTTAGACCATCAAGGAGAAGGATATGCAGATCAAGATATCGGCTGACCGAGATACCAACGCGAAAGAAGCCGCGAAGAAGGCAGGGGAACTTCTCATTGCCGCGGTGAAAGAAAAGGGCCACGCGAACTTCATCGCCGCCACCGGCGCTTCGCAATTCGAGTTCCTGGGTTTCCTTGTCCAGAACAAGGACATCCCTTGGTCGAAGACCACCATGTTCCATTTGGATGAGTACTTGGGTTTGCCTGACACCCATCCCGCCTCGTTCCGCAAATATCTGAAGGAAAGGCTGGTCGAAAAAGTCCATCCCAGTAAGGCCTATCTGATCAACGCGGATAACGCTCAAACCGCGAAGGAGGAGTGCCGCAAGCTGGGGGAGATCATCCGCAATAATCCTATCGACGTCGCTTTCGTGGGTATCGGCGAGAATGGGCACTTGGCTTTCAATGACCCGCCCGCGAACTTTGACACCGAAGAGCCCTATCTGGTGGTGGAACTCGACGAGGCCTGTAAGAAACAGCAGATGGGCGAGGGTTGGTTCAAGACCTTGGACGACGTTCCCAAACAGGCTGTTTCCATGTCCATCAAACAGATCATGAAATCCAAATCCATTGTTTGCACCGTTCCGGACGCTCGCAAGGCCCAGGCGGTGAAGGATTGCATGAAGGGCGGAGTGTCCAACATGCATCCCGCCTCCATTTTGCAAAAGCATCCGCAGGCGTTTGTTTTCTTGGATCAGCCCGCGGCTTCGCTGCTTTAAAAATGGAAACCGTTTTTAGTGTCGGATTTGTCATTGCGAGGAGCGAACTTTGCGACGCGGCAACCCAAGTTCATGGGTTGTGTAGCCTTGGAAAAAGGCTTATTTAAACTGGGGTTGCTTCGTCGTTGCCGTGCCGCTATTCGCGGCCCACTCCTCGCAATGACGTCGTAAGCTATAAACCGAATTGATGACTCGTGCTGCTGAAGGTTTTAAA
>CAYXYA010000444.1:0-1983 GCA_964469185.1 uncultured bacterium
AACACTTCATTTGAGCTGGGCGTGTTGGTTCGGTCTTTTTTCGAGGACTATCTGAAAGTCCAGAAGGGGCTTCGACCAACAACAATCCAAAGCTACAGGGACGTTTTCCGGCTTTTTTTGGTTTTTATCGCAAAAGAATCAGGGCGAAGGATGACTAAGCTATCTCTGCAAGACCTGACATTTGAGGGCGTCCTTCAGTTTCTGACGAAGTTGGAACAAGTTAGGCACAACAGTATCCGTACTCGGAATCACCGCCTTGCAGTTCTGCACGTCTTTTTTGAATACCTTGCCAGTCGGGAGCCAAAGATGCTGGCGGTTTGTCAACGGGTGGCGGCCATTCCAACCAAGAGGACGCCACCTCCTGAAACACAGTTTCTAGAACGTGAACAAATTGCCAGCCTGATCAAGGGAATATCCTCCCAAGGGCGGCACACACTGCGGGATCGAGTGCTACTCCTATTCTTACACAACACAGGAGCCCGTGTCCAAGAGGTAGCCGACCTGAGAGTAAGGAATTTGGCTTTGGAACCTCCGATGCGCGTTCATCTCCACGGTAAGGGGGACAAGTGGCGGGTCTGTCCGCTTTGGGATGAGACGACACGGCAACTCAAACTTCTTTTGGAACAACAGAAGGATTCTTTGCGTCCCGAGAATCCGGTTTTTCTTTCCCGACCGAATCAACCACTAACCCGGTTCGGGATTTACAAGATCGTTCGTCGTTATGCGCACAAACTTGAATCCAATGGAAAAGGGCCCTTCTCGAAACACATTAGCCCTCATACCTTTCGGCATTCAGCGGCGATGCACCTCTTGGAATCCGGAGTCGAAGTTAATGTTATCCGAGGCTGGCTGGGTCACGTTAGTTTAGAAACCACCAATCGTTATGCGGAGATCAGCATCCGTGCCAAAGAGGAGGCCTTGCGCGCCTGCCAACCACCGGTTGAATTTTCAGCGGGACTATACCCTAAAAAGATTTGGAAGGAGGACCAAGACCTTTTGGATTGGCTCAACTCGCTCTAAAAATTATGTGTCCAGGAAGGAGATAATTCTCTTGAAAAATACAGGGATTGGGAAAAGCTCGGCCACATAATTGGGATGGGCACATAACTTATGGGACACGGATTTTAAGGCCATTCGGTTTGGGGACTTGAAAGCCAAGTTGGAGGAAACCTAAAGGGAACAATCGCCACCTTCGCTGGTGTGCCATCGTGACCGAAGGTTGCGTTCTTTGGAAGCCGGTTCATAAAATGTTTTAGGTTTTGAGGGCGTTACGGGGAGGGCGACCCCTTTTTGTTTGGGGATAACGGGAGAATTCCTCCGAAGCCGGAGGGCTTATTTCCGGGGAACGTTCTCTTGAAAAATCAGTTAAGATTGTATCCGTGAGCCTTAGGTGTAGATAATATTATAAACAGTGTAGTTTAAATAATCAGCGAGAACGCCGCCGCCAAGTGCGGCTCATGAGAAAATCAAGAATAGGAAGGAGAAGTCGCTCATGGCCAATAATCCACGTCTTGTTAATGAAGTGATCCGCAGGCAAATAGAGACATATTTTACCAGTCCGATACCGGACAAATTGCTCGTTTCAGCCGTTGAGTGCCGGGGCGGCTATGTTCTCCACGAAGTCAGGCCGCATTGGGAAAAACCGGGAGTCGAAACCAAGATCCCCTTTGCCAAACTGATTTTCTCGACAACTACAGGAATGTGGAAGGTCTATTGGCGCAGGGCCAATGGGGATTGGAATCTGCTTGCCGATTTCAAGGCAATGGATCACGCCTTGGATTACATCAAATCAAATCCAAATGGTTGTTTTTTCGGTTAGTGTCCGCAAACATGTTCCATAAAAGTAAAAGGTCTGAAAAGTAGGCTTTTGGGACATAAAATTTTACTACTCTCGCATATCCGAATTTTTGAGCTGGACATAATTGGAAGTTTAAAAGAATCCGATTCTTGTGTTCGAAAAAGTATTTGTTTATTAGGATTAAA
>CAYXYA010000445.1:0-1980 GCA_964469185.1 uncultured bacterium
GTCAATGATAGGCTCGGACATGCTTGCGAATATAACACCAAATATTGAAATTAAATCGTGATTTTTTAGAACAACAGGAGGCTATTTCTTCGTGGACGCGGGGGATGAAACGGCGACCGGGGTCAAAATCGCGTTGAAATAAAGATCCATTTGCGAGACCACACCGGCCGAGACAAGATAAATCTCTTTATTCCGGTCCGAAGCCAAGAACACTTTTTCTTTTTGCGTGTTCCCAAAGCGATAAGTTCGTGTTTCCGCGGAATTCAAGAGGATATCCACAATATAGGTGGGTTGTTTAAGACCCGACGCTTCTTTTTTATCCGGAAAATCCATGACCGTCATATTCGAGAGCATGTTCGTCAGGTAGGTCGCTTCATCCTGTGATTTAACCCGTCCGGCACAGGACCATTGACCCTTTTCGCCTTTTTGATAAACATAAGTTTTCCCGTTGTGCTGAACGGTCAAAGTCTTGGCCATTGACGCGTCTAATTTCATCATATTTTTGTCGCGATAATCCGACAATTTAATGTCGAGTGTCGCGTCAAAGTATTTATTGACCATGTAAACAGAGGGCGATCCGCCCAACATCGCGAAAAATTCACCCGCTTTCAACTTCTCGCGGCCCAATAGGATCTCGTTCGTCGTCTTCCCATCCGAGGAAAAAACCTCGATACCGGCGTGGGGCTTCGCCAGGCCGTAAACCGCCAGATTAGCGGGATGGTCGTTCGGATAACCGGTGATCTTCAAGTTGTTGACCGCGTTCAGCAGGTCCCGCAGCTTTTGGTCGTCTGCGGCGGCCTTCATAGGCGCGATGATTTCCCACGCGTTCTCCTTATTCTTTTCGAACACGACGGTTTTTCCTTTCCTTACGACCTTGATCCTCTTTGCCAAGACCGAGTCCGTCTTGAAAAAGCTTTTGTCCCGATAATCATTGATGTTCTTCCGCAAACCATCGACCGAATTGGACGGCAAGAGATAAACGTCTTTTTTGAGGGATGTCGTGACATAAACAGAAGAACCCACGGCGTTTTTATCACCGATGGTCAATATGTATGAGCAGCCGGACTTGCTGATAAAAGAAGAACGGGCGGAAGGTTTGCTCAGTCCGTAATCGGCCAGATTGCCAGGATTCTCAATGACCGTCTCAGGATTCAGATCGGCGGCCAGCGAAAGTATTCCGCGGATCGTCAATTCATCGGCCTTGAGATCGCGGGGCGCGGTGATCCGCCAAACTTCCTTATCGTCTTTCTTGATCACTATCGGGGCTTTTTGAGCTGTTACGGTGGTGGTCAAATTCTCGATTTTGATCTTTTGGATGTCGTCCGCCACATAACCGGAAAAAACTTGAACCTTTTTTTCATCTTTCTTGTCGGTTTTGACGGGGCCGCGCTCGAAAAAATAGATGTAACCGGACAATAGAGCAATAACGGCGACATAAATAAGGGGCTGGGGAATCTTTCTCATATGGAACGGCGGCGGAACCAAACCATAAAACCGGCGAACAGCGCGCCGAGTGGAATGATGAAGACCGAAATATAAAGGACAAAACTGGCGCTAACATTGGTCAAAGTCAGGAGCCTGTTCTCCTCTTCCTTGGGATGGATGCTGATCTTGTTCTCTTGCTCCGCAAGCCATCCAAAAGTGTTCAATGCCAGGTCCAGGTTCCCAAAGGTCCCTGAAAACTGATTGGAAAAGAAATTCGAATTCCCATAAACGACCAGGCGGGCCTTTTTTCCCGAACCGTCAGGTAATGGCCACTCGGACACGACCGCCATGGGGACCGGTCCTTTAAAATCCACACCCGGGTGAAAAACCGGTTTTTGTTTTATATCGGCGAGCCCCCATCCATTATCGGTCGTCTGTAGAAGGACCGCGGGAACCGCCCCTTTCAACCCGGCATCGATCTTCTCGACCGCGCGGCTGAAAACCATCAACGACGGGACACGGCTTTGGACCAATTTTTCGACGATAGGGTGATGA
>CAYXYA010000446.1:0-1974 GCA_964469185.1 uncultured bacterium
GCTAACCGTGGAACAGGGCTTTCCTTCAGAGTTAGATTTTAAAAAACACACAAAAGGACTTATTAATGTGCTCGGTCTGTCGAAGAAAATATTTGAATTCAAAAACAAACCAGGAATTAGAGCTTATCACCAACCACCCGTTAGAAACTTTTTAGTGGAGAACCACGGCGGCAGATGGCTCTACTGGGGATTAATTCATATTTTAGAAGTTCACCACGATTACGTAAACCAAACCACATCCGGTAGATACAAAATCATTTATTTGTACACACCCCAGGAAATGAAAAAAGCCCACGAACTGGTAGATCGAAATCCAAAAACAAAATAGGTATGAATAAAGACGAAATTATCGCCAAAGTTAAGGCACTGAATCTGCCAAAAAACTCTTACATTGTGTTCGGAAGCTGCCCTCTGGCTATAGCAGGACTACGCGAGGCCAATGACATCGATCTGTTAGTGTCAGAAGAAATTTTTCTTAAATTAAAGACGGTCGGCTGGCGAGAAACGTTGAAAAAGCCAAAGCCATCATTGCCAAGACTTGACCAAATTCCGCTAAAATCTTAAAGTAGATCTATGAAAAAAACATCCGCAAAAACACTTTTCCATAAACAAATTCCTCTTATTATCGAAAAAGGGCAGGATGGTTTTTACGTTGTCGACTGCCCACTTTTCGAAGGCTGTTATTCTCAGGGCAAAACAATGGATGAAGCTCTGCGGAACATTCGAGAAGTCATATATCTGATCCTCGAAGAAAAACCAAACAAACAAATGCTTAAGCATTACCAGCCCCAAGAAATTAGTTTACACACGATCACCGTCTAAATTATGCCGGTACTGCCGATTCTTTCCGGAAAAGAAATAATTAAACTTTTAACCAAACTTGGCTATCGCGTAGTCCGACAACGCGGTAGCCATATTCGTTTAGAAAGCGCGGGTAGAAAGTCCGTAACTGTTCCAAATTATAATGAAATAGACCGCTCTCTTTTGCACAAAATTTTACGAGATGCCGAAGTCGCACCGGAAGAACTAGAAGAATTATTACAGTAACCATATGCCCTCCTCCCCCAAATTCCAGTGGAGCAAATACATAAAAGAAGCCCTGGATCGGACCGAATTTATGGCCCTGGGAACTTTTGGCGCCGATGGCTCCTGGGTTTGTCCGGTTCAATTTTCCTATGACGAAAAAATGAGCCTCTATTTCAAATCCATTCCCGTATCAAGGCATATGAAAAACATCAGCGCCAACCCGCAGGTTTCAGTAGCTATTTACAGCACGGTCCGGCTTCCCAACGATGAGGTGGTAGGCATTCAGCTCAAGGGGTCAGCTCAAATTTTGATGTCAGAGGCAGAAGTTGAACAAGCCGCCAAATATCACTACGGCCGAAGTGAGCCCCACATCGACCACCGATCGCGGGTGCAGGAGCACATCGGCAAGGATGCTACTTGGAATTTTGTAAAAATCACTCCCACGGAAGTCTGGTATTTTGACACTCGGCTTTTTGACGAAGAAACCCAGGGACGTCAGCTGGTCCATTTGAGTTTTCTGGATTTAAAAATATAAAAAACACCCGCCGATCAGCTAAGCTGACCGAACGGGCGTGAGGATCACTTCTCCGGGAGATTGCGGACCCCGATCCGCAGCTCGTCCCAGGTGAGGAACCGTTTGCCGGACGCTTCCCCGATTTTACGAATGTCGTCGATGGTGACCGGGTTGGTGATGCGGCCGGCATCGATGCTCAGGTCCCGGGCCACCCGGCCGAGAAATGCCCGCTTGTACCACTCGTCCTGTGCCTTGATCATCGGCTCCGCGCATGCCGCGCAGAGCAGGACTTCCTTGACCGCGGTGCCGAGCTGCTGCACTTCCTCTCCGAAGTAGAGCGGCTGGTGGGCCTGGACGGCGTCCAGCACACCTTCTCTCCAGAGGTGGTCGCAGTAGTCCAGCGGCACCTTGGGGTGGGTATCGTTGACCATGGC